>JABFVJ010000450.1 GCA_013362835.1 Nonomuraea sp.
CCGGCCGTCGACGCGCGCCAGCACCTGCCCCTTGGCCACCTTGGTCCCGACCTTGACGTACACCTTGGTCAGCGGCCCGGACGAGCCGAACGCCAGGTCGCGGCGCGCACCGTCCACCGTGCTGCCCGCGGCGCTGACCAGGGCGGTGACCTCGCCCCGCTGGGCGGCGGCGAGCCGTACCTGGACGGCGGGCGGGGCGTCGTCGCGGAGTGCCAGCGCCAGGCCCGACCCGGCGACGAGCACGGCGAGGGCGAGCCCGCCCAGCGCGAAAGTCGGTCTCATGGGCGCCCATCCTGGCCGACCAGGTTCGCGGCAGCCTGCGAGGAGCCTGAGAGTTACCTGTGCGCCCCGGCGGGGACGGCGGTTGTCAGCGAACGTTCAGCTACGTCACGGCTGCGGCGCAGGCTGGTGTGCAAGGGTCACCCGCTGTGAAGGTGTCGAAAAGGCGCAGAGCGCTGATAACCAACGGAGCACTCGGAGTGCTCCTGCTGGGCGGTGCCGGGCTCGCCTACGCCCAGCTCGGCACGGACCAGGCGGCAGGCGAGACGACCGTACGCACGGTGAGCGCGAGCCGCGGCTCCGTGACCGCCTCGGTGTCCGCCTCGGGCGCGGTGGCGAGCTCCAAGACCAGGGCGCTCTCGTTCGGCACGAACGGGACGGTCGAGCGGATCTACGTCAAGGCCGGCGACAAGGTCGCCAAGGGCGACATCCTGGCCAGGCTGGACGACTCCGCCGCCCAGGAGAGCCTGTCGGCCGCCAAGGCCACGTACGACAGCGCCCTCGACGACGGCACCGGCACGGCCGCGCTCTACGCCTCCTACGTCAAGGCCCGCAACGCCTACCGCGAGGCCCAGCGGACGGTGGCGGCCACCGTGCTGCGGGCCCCCTTCAAGGGCACGGTCACGGCGGTGAACGGCTCGGTCGGCGGCACGGCCTCAGGCTCGGGGACAGGGACGGGCTCGGGACAGGGCCAGACCCAGACCCAGACCGGTACGGGCACGGGCGGCTTCATCGACCTGGCCGACACCGGCAGGCTCCAGCTCGTCGGCACCTTCACCGAGTCGGACGTCGGCAAGCTGAAACAGGGCCAGAGCGCCACCGTCACCTTCGACGCGCTGCCCGGGGTGACCGCGGACGGCAAGGTCACCCAGATCCAGCCGGTCGCCTCCACCAGCAACAACGTCGTCCAGTACCCGGTCACGGTCACCTTCACCAAGGTCCCGTCGCAGGTCAGGCTGGGCCAGACGGCGACCGTCGAGGTCGTGGTGGGCCAGGCCGACGGCGTCGTCACGGTCCCCTCCACGGCGGTCTCCACCAGCGGCGGCCAGACGACGGTCACCCTGCTCACCGGCGGCCGCCAGGTCAGGACCCCGGTCGTGGTCGGCGTCCAGGGCACGGCGCTCACCGAGATCAAGTCCGGCGTGTCAGAGGGAGACCAGCTCGTGCCCCCGGCGACCACGACCGGCACGCAGGGCAACAACCTGCGCGGCGGCTTCGGCGGCGGGACCGGGTTCCCGGGTGGCGGCGGCGTTCCGGGAGGCGGGCGATGACGGCCACGGACGTCGTGACGACCGCCCCGGTCCTGCGGGTACGGAACCTCGTCAAGGAGTACGGCGAGGGCGACGCCAGGGTCCGCGCGCTACGCGGCATCAGCCTGGACGTCGAGCGCGGCGATTTCGTCGCCATCATGGGCGCCTCCGGCTCCGGCAAGTCCACGCTGATGAACATCCTCGGCTGCCTCGACGTGCCGACCTCGGGCACGTACCTGATCGACGGCGCGGACGTGGGACGGCTGGACGAGCACCAGCTCGCGATCCTGCGCAACCGCAGGGTGGGGTTCGTCTTCCAGTCCTTCAACCTGATCCCGCGCATGAGCGCGCTGGCCAACGTCGAGCTGCCCCTCGTGTACGGCGGCGTCGGCCAGGCCGAGCGGCGCGCCCGCGCCCTGGCCGCGCTGGAGCAGGTCGGGCTGACCGACCGCGTGCACCACGAGCCGAACCAGCTCTCCGGCGGCCAGCAGCAGCGCGTGGCCGTCGCCAGGGCGCTGGTCACCGCGCCCGCGCTGCTGCTGGCCGACGAGCCGACCGGCAACCTGGACACCGCCTCCACCCAGGACGTGCTGCAGATCATGGACCGGCTCAGCGAGTCGGGCCGCACGATCGTGCTCATCACCCATGAGGACGACGTGGCCGCGCACGCCAAGCGCGTGATCCGGCTGGTGGACGGAGAGATCGTGGAGGACCGCCGCCAGGCGCCGGTCGACGGACTGCCCCCGAGGATGGCGGCCAGTGAACCAGCTTGAGATCCTCCGCTTCGCGCTGCGCGGCCTGCTGGCCAACAAGATGCGCAGCGCCCTGACCACCCTCGGCATCCTCATCGGCGTGGCCGCGGTCATCCTGCTGGTGGCGGTCGGCGAGGGCTCCTCGCAGAGCATCCAGAAGAACATCCAGCGGCTCGGCGCCAACACGCTCACGATCTCCCCGTCGTTCTCGGGCGGCGGGGGCGGCGGGGGCGGCGGGGGCATGCGCGGGCCGGGCGGGGGCGGCAACACCGGGCCGCGTACGCAGGCCAGGCAGCTCAGCCTCGCCGACGCCAAGGCGCTGACCGACAGGACGCTCGCGCCGTCGGTCAAGTCGGTCTCGCCGGTGGTCAACGCCTCCTCCTCGACCGCCGCGTACGGCGCCGCCAGCCACACGATCGGCCAGTTCGTCGGCACCTACCCCAGCTACTTCGAGGCCATGAACAAGCCCGTGGCCAAGGGCACGTACTTCTTCAACGACGACGTGCTGGCCGCGCGGAAGGTCGTGGTGCTCGGGCAGACGGTGGTGGAGGAGCTGTTCGGCACGGTCGACCCGATCGGCAGGCAGGTCAGCGTGTCAGGCGTGCCGTTCACCGTGGTCGGGGTGCTGAAGGAGAGCGGCTCGACCGGCATGCAGGACGCCGACGACGTGGCCATCGCGCCGCTGCCGGCCGTGCAGCAGAGCCTGAGCGGGTTCGGCTCGCTCGGCTCGATCGTCGTGCAGGCCACCGGGGCCGAGGCGACCACGACGGCGCAGTCGGAGGTCACGGCTATCCTCAACCAACGACACGGCATCACGAACGACAACCCCGACTACCGCATTCTCAACCAGGCCACGCTGCAGGAGACCGTGAGTGAGGCGACCGGCACCTTCACCGTGCTGCTCGGCGCCGTCGCGGCCATCTCGCTGCTGGTGGGCGGCATCGGCATCACCAACATCATGCTGGTCACCGTGACCGAGCGGACCCGCGAGATCGGCATCCGCAAGGCGATCGGCGCGCCGCGGAGCGCGATCCTCGGCCAGTTCCTGATGGAGGCCACGCTGCTGAGCCTGGTCGGCGGGTTGCTGGGGGTGCTGGTGGCCTTCATCGGCACCAGGTTCACCGTGGCCGGCATCGAGCCGGTCCTCGTGCCGTCGTCCGTCGCGCTGGCGCTGGGCGTGTCGGTGGGGATCGGGCTGTTCTTCGGCAGTTATCCCGCCAACAGGGCGGCCAAGCTCAGGCCCATCCAGGCCTTGCGGCATGAGTAAGGAGAATGACGTGACCAAGCTCGACTCCTCCCCGTTCCCCGACGACCTGGGGGAGGAGCTCGCCGTCCAGCCCGCCAAGGGCTTCTCGAAGCTGACGCTCGGGCTGGCCGCCGGCGTCGTGCTGGTGGCGGGCGTCCTCATCGGGATCCAGGCGGGCAAGGCGTTCGGCTCCTCCTCCGGTACGCCGGCCGCCGCCCAGCAGGGACGTACGAACGGCCAGCTCCCCGGCGGCTACGGCCGTCAGGGCGGCTACGGCCAGCAGCCCGGAAGCGGCCAGAACGGCGGCTTCGGGCAGCGGATGGGCGGCGGCACGGTCGGCACGGTCGAGAAGGTCGACGGCGACAAGGTCTACGTCAAGACCATGGACGGCGCCACGGTCACCGTGACCACCAGCGACCGGACCACGGTGCAGATCTCCAAGCCGGGCAAGGTCGCCGACCTCGCGGCCGGCACCACGGTCGTGGTCCGCGGGCAGCAGGCCGGCGACGGCTCGGTGACCGCGACCACGATCACGCAGGGGAGCCAGGGGGGAGGCCCGCGATGAGCGAACCCGAGGCCAGGCTGCTGGTGGTCGACGACGAACCCAACATCAGGGAGCTGTTCTCGGCCAGCCTGCGCATGGCCGGGTTCGAGGTGCTGACCGCCGCCGACGGCAGGGAGGCCCTGCGGGTGGCCGAGGAGAGCGCGCCCGACCTGGTGATGCTCGACGTGATGCTGCCCGACCTCGACGGCCTGGCGGTCGCGGGAAGGCTGCGGTCCCGCGGCCGCCGGGTCCCGGTGCTGTTCGTGACCGCCAAGGACGCGCCGGAGGACAGGATCGCCGGTCTCGGCCTTGGCGAGGACTACGTGACCAAGCCGTTCAGCCTGGAGGAGGTTATCGCCAGGATCCGGGCGGTGCTGCGCAGGACCAGGCGGGGCGTGCCGCCGCCGAACCGGCTGCGGATCGCCGACCTGGAGCTGGACGAGGAGAGCCACGAGGTCTGGCGCGACGGCATCCCGGTGCGCCTGTCGCCCACGGAGTTCCGCCTGCTGCAGTACTTCATGCTCAACGTGGGCCGGGTGCTGTCCAAGACGCAGATCCTCGACCACGTCTGGAACGGCGACTGGCGCACCGACGTCGGCCTGGTCGAGTCGTACGTGTCCTACCTGCGCCGCAAGATCGACACCGGTGACCGCAAGTACCTGCACACGCTGCGGGGAGTCGGCTACATCCTGCGCCCGCCCCGCATATGAGGAAGCACCTCGCGCGCGCCCCGCTCTGGCTGCGCCTGGTCTCGGCCACGCTGCTGCTGGTCACCCTCGCCATCACGCTGACCGGCCTGTTCACCGTGCGGCTGCTGCGCGGCTACCTGGTCGAGCGGGTGGACAGGCAGCTCATCGCGGCCGGCGCGCCGCGCGACCTGCCGCCGCCGCCCGAGACCCGGCCCGAGGTACGCCAGCCGCAGCGCTTCTTCGGGCTGTTCCACTCGGTGCTGGTCGACGCGGGCGGCACGACCGTCCGGGTGCTGAGCGAGTCGACCGAGGAGCAGACGCCGAAGCTGCCCCGCCTGACGCTCGCCGACGTCGTCGCGCGCGCCGGGCGGCCGTTCACGGTGGAGTCCGTCGCTCCCGGTGGCCCCGACTGGCGGGTCATCGCGACGCCGGGGCGCGGCGGCGACAGCCGCGTGGTCGCCGTCAGCCTCGGCGACGTGGAGGGCACCGTACGCAGGCTCGCCCTGATCGTGGCCTTCGCCGGGGGCGGCACGCTGATCGTGCTCGGCTTCGCCTGCTACTGGCTGGTCCGGCGCAGTCTGCGGCCGTTGCGGGAGATCGCCCGTACGGCCAGGGACATCGCGGGCGGCGACCTGTCGCGCCGCGTGCCGATGTGGGCGGCCACCACCGAGGTCGGCAAGCTGGGCCGCTCGCTCAACGGCATGCTCGCCCAGATCGAGTCGGCCGCGCGCGAGCGGGAGGAGGCGGCCGAGTCGGCCCGCGCGTCCGCCACGGCCGCGCGGCGCTCGGAGGAGGTCATGCGCAGGTTCATGGCCGACGCCTCGCACGAGCTGCGTACGCCGCTCACCTCGATCAGGGGGTTCGCCGAGCTGTACCGGCTGGGCGAGGAGAAGGACCTGACCGAGGCCGTACGGCTGCTCGGCCGCATCGAGGGGCAGGCCGCGCGCATGGGGCTGCTGGTGGAGGACATGCTGCTGCTGGCCAGGCTGGATCAGCGGCGCGAACTGGCGATGCGCCCCTTCGACCTGCTCAGCCTGGCCGCGACCACGGTCATCGACGCCCAGACGCTCGCGCCGGACCGCCGGATCGAGCTGGTACGCCTGGACGGCGGCGAGGGCGAGGTGCTGGTGACCGGTGACGAGTCGCGGCTCGGCCAGGTGCTCGGCAACCTCGTGACCAACGCGCTCAGCCACACCCCGGCGGGCACCGCGTTCGAGGTGCGGGTCGGGCTGGACGGCGAGCGGGCCGTGGTGGAGGTGGCCGACGAAGGGCCAGGGTTCACGCCTGAGGTGGCCGAGCGGGTGTTCGAACGGTTCTACCGGGCCGATCCGGCGCGGGGTGTGGGCGGGGCCGGGCTGGGGCTGTCGATCGCGGCGACGCTGGTGGAGGCGCACGGCGGCGTGATCATGGCCGAGGGCGCTCCGGGCAAGGGCGCGCTGTTCCGCGTGATCCTTCCGGTGGCGGGCCCGGGAGCGGGACCGGGGGCGGGTCAGCCGAAGGTGTAGCCGTACAGGCCGGTGCCCTTGCTCACCTGGCGGAGTCTGCCCAGGCGCAGGCCGGTCTCGCGGACGCCGGGGGCGTACATGACCAGGCCCTGGTCGGGGGAGGCGGCCACGAGGCCGTACAGGGGGTGGGAGCCGGTCAGCGCGCGATACCGGGAGCCCCAGCCGGGCAGCGTGGTCAGCGCGGCGCCGAAGTCGCGCCCCTTGCCCTTGATCAGCAGGTTCCCCACCCGCGTCAGGCCGCCCGACGCGCGTCCCTGGAGCACCTGGACGGCGTGCTCGCCGGGCACCCCGACGGCCAGCTCGTCCCGGCCGTCGCCGGTGAAGTCCCCGGCGGCCAGCGCCGCGCCGAACCGGTCGTAGTAGCGCGGCTCGCCCTTCAGCGACCGCTGCGACCACGCCTCGCTGCCGTGGGTGCGCAGGCCGGCGCGGGAGCCGTACAGGACGTCGACGGTGCCGTCGCCGTAGTCCATGGCCCGCTGGTTCTCGCTGAGGCCCTCGCCGGGGACGCCGATCGCCAGGTCGTCGCGTCCGTCGCCGTCGAAGTCACCGGTGGCGAGGGCCGCGCCGAAGGCGTCCCACTTCTCCGAGGCGCCCTTGATCCCGGGCGAGCTCTGCGTCAGCAGGCGGGCCTGCCGGGCGCGCGGGTCGATCACCGTCACCGACCCCTGGCCGTCCAGCCGCACGCTGTCGGCGGGCGCGCCGACGGCCAGCTCGTCCCTGCCGTCGCCGTCGAAGTCCCCGGCCGTCAGCGCCGCGCCCCACTGGTCGGTCACGTTCGCGGCCTGCCGCACCCACCGCGTCCGCTGACTGATCCGGTACGCCTTCCGCCCCTTCATCCCGTAGATCGTGACCGCGCCGCCCGAGGCGTGGCTCGGCGAGCCCACGGCCAGCTCGTCCTTGCCGTCGCCGTCCAGGTCGCCGGCGGCCAGCGCGGCTCCGAACCGGTCGCTGCCCCGCCCGGCCGGGGTCAGCCGCCGGCCCTCGGTCAGCCCGGCGGGGGAGCCGTCGAAGATCTGCACGACCCCTTCGCCGTCCGCGCCGGGCACCCGCGCCCCCGCGAACTCCTCCGACACCCCGACCGCCAGGTCGGCGCAGCGGTCGCCGTCGAAGTCGCCCACCGCCAGCGCCGAGCCGAACGCGTCGCCGGGTTCGGCGTCGCGCTGGGTGAGCTCGAGCGTGCGGCCGGTCCCGTACATGACGGTGACGGAACCGGCCCGGGAGTGGTCGTAGGGGGCGGCGACGGCGAGGTCGGCGCGGCCGTCGCCGTCGAAGTCGTACGGGTGGCCCCCGCAGGAGCGGGCGGCGGCGGGCCCCGTACCGGTGGCGAGGGGGACGACCAGGCAGGCGGCTAGCAGCACGTTCATACCGACAGTCATCTCCGGTCCGGTCGAACCAGGACTTAACACCACGAGAACGGGTCAGGAGGGCACGATGCACATCCTCCGGGAAGGGACTTCCGGCCCGTCCGCGCGGCGGCCGGAACGTGCCAGGATAGACGGGTGGACATCGACCTCGCTGATCTGGATTTCTGGCGCAAACCGCTCAAAGAGCGGAATGAGGCGTTCGCCCGGCTCCGGCAACTGGAGCGCCCGGTGTTCTTCCCCGAGAAGAAAGTGCCCCTCCTCCGCTCCGGCAAGGGCTTCTACGCCCTCGTCCGCCACGCCGACGTGGTCGAGGCCAGCCGCAACGCCAAGATCTTCTCCAGCGAGCCCGCCGTGACCAACCCGGAGCCGCCCGGCTGGGTCAAGCAGGTGTTCGGCGAGTCGATGGTCAACATGGACGACCCCCGCCACGCCCGCCTGCGCCGCATCGTGACGCGCTCGTTCAGCCCGAAGATGCTCGCGGGCCTGCAGGGCGACATCGAGGCCGCCTGCGCCCGCATCGTCGACGACGTGGTCAAGGAGGGCCCGCGCGACTTCGTCCCGCAGGTGGCCGCCAAGCTCCCCATCCACGTCATCTGCGACATGCTCGACATCCCGCAGGAGCTGCGCGCCAAGGTCCACCAGCACGTCGACGTCTCCACCGCCTACACCGGCGTGCGCCCGAGCCTGGCCCGCACCGTCCAGATGGCCGGCCAGAACATGCTGGCCCTGCTGGCCCTGCAGCGCATGGTCATCAAGCTCGGCCACGAGCGCGTCGCCGAGCCCAAGGGCGACCTGGTCTCGCTCCTGGTCAACGCCAACCCCGACGGCGAGAAGCTGACCGACAAGGAGCTGGGCTCGTTCTTCGCGCTGCTCCTGGTGGCGGGCAACGAGACCGCGCGCAACACGATGGCCCACGGCATCAGGCTCCTGACGGAGAACCCGGCGCAGCGCGAGCTGCTGACGAGCGACTTCGACGCCCACATCAACGGCGCGATCGAGGAGATGGTCCGCTACGTCTCGCCCATCATGCAGTTCCGCCGCACGGTCACCGAGGACTACACGCTGCGCGGCCTGGAGCTGAAGAAGGGCGACAAGGTCGTGCTGTTCTACGGCTCGGCCAACCGCGACGAGTCGGTCTTCCCCGACCCCGACGCCTTCGACATCACCCGCGACACCAAGCCCCATGTCGGCTTCGGCGGCCCCGGCCCGCACTTCTGCCTCGGCGCCAACCTGGCCAGGCAGGAGATGCGCACGATGTTCAGGGAGCTGCTGACCAGGCTGCCCGGCATCCGCTCGGTCGGCGAGCCCGACCTGCTGCTGTCGAACTTCGACAACAGCGTGCGCGGCCAGGCGTTCACGTTCTAGCGTCGCCGGGCTCCCCGGCCAGCACGTTGGTCCTGATCGTGAAGAAGGTGATGGCCGCGGCGACGATCATCATGACGGCGCTGACCAGCATCGCCGTGCGGAAGCCCGCGTTGAACACCGGCGGGTTCTGGAACGCGTCGCCCACCAGCCCGACCAGCGGCGGCACCGCGGCCACCGCGAGCAGGCTCCCGGTGCGGGCGACCGCGTTGTTGACGCCGCTCGCCGTGCCCGCGTAGCGCTCCTCGGCCGTGGCCAGCACCGTCGAGGTCAGCGGGGCGACCGCCGCCGACAGCCCCAGCCCGAAGACGGTCGCCGCGGGCAGCACCAGGAGCGGGTAGGAGGCGTGCGGGCCGATCATGCTCATCAGCACGAACCCGGCCCCCGCCAGCAGGATCCCGATCGTCATCGGCCAGCGCGGGCCGAACCGCCTGGCCGTCTCCCCGGCCCTCGACGACAGCAGCATCATCAGGATCGTCGTCGGCAGCATCGCCAGCCCCGCCGCGATCGGCGAGAACCCGGACACCACCTGGAGCTGGATCACCAGCAGGAAGAACACCACGCCCATGGCCGCGTACATGATGAGCGTGACGACGTTGACGGCCGTGAACACGTGGTTCCTGAAGAGGGCGACCGGCACCAGCGCGTCGGGCGACCGGTGCCGCTCGGTCACCACGAACGCCGCGCCCAGCACCACGCCCACGATCAGCGGCACCGGCGCGCCCTTCTCGATCAGCCCGTAGGTGATGCCGGCCAGCGCCAGCGCGGCCAGCACCGAGCCGCGCACGTCGAAGCGCCCGGCCGACAGCTCGTCGCGGCTCTCCGGCACGTGCCGCAGCGTCACCAGCACCACGAGCAGCGCGAACGGCAGGTTGATCAGGAACGCCCACCGCCAGCCCGCCGTCTGCACCAGCCAGCCGCCGAGCAGCGGCCCGATCGCGCTGGCCACGCCGCCGAGCCCCGACCAGGTGCCGACCGCCCGCGGCCGGTCCTCGCGGACGAACGACGCCTGGATGAGCGCCAGCGACCCCGGCGTCAGCAACGCCCCGCCGACGCCCTGCAGGGCCCGCGCCCCGATGAGGAACTCGATGTTGGGCGACAGCCCGCACAGCGCCGAGGCGACCGCGAACCACACCGTGCCGATGAGGAAGATCTTGCGCCGGCCGTAGCGGTCGCCGAGCGAGCCGCCCAGCAGGATCAGGCCGGCGAGGGTGAGGGTGTAGGCGTTGACGGTCCACTGCAGGCCGTCCATCCGCGCGTCGAGCTCCTTGCCGAGGAAGGGCAGCGCGACGTTGACGACGGTGCTGTCGAGCAGGGCCAGGCCGGATCCGAGCACGGTCGCGCTCAGGATCCACCGCCCCCGCGCGGACTTGACCAGGACGTGGCCGTTCTCCACCATGAGGCAATCTTGTCATCGCCCTCCGACAGAACCGCCGGCCCCCTCGGCCCGAGCGCCCGCGGCACGAACGCCGCGTGACCCTAGCGGCTTCCGAGCGCCCGCAGCACGAACCCCGAAACCACGGCCTCGGCCTCCTCGACCGTGATCTCGCCGCTGATGAGCGGGACCCGCTCGGCCCCGATGACGGCCAGCACCATGCGGGCCGTCGCCTCCGTCTCGGCCACCTGGAAGTCGCCCGACTCCACGCCGCTCTCCAGGATCCCGACCAGGATGCGCTGCATCGGCGCGACGTGCTCGGCGAGCTGCTGGTAGGCGTCGGGCCCGAGCGCCGCACCGAGGTCGGCGGCGCCCGGATGCGGGTGGGCGAGCAGCCCGGCGAGCTGGAGCCGGACGAAGACGCGCAACCGGTCGGCGGGCGAGGCCGGCTCGGGCAGCTCCCGCTCGTAGCTCTCGATGAAGTAGCCGGTCACGCGCTCGGTGAAGGCGAGCAGCAGCGCGGCCTTGTCCGGGAAGTAGTTGTACAGCACCGTACGGGTGATGCCCGCCTCGCCCGCCACGTCCGTCAGCGAGATGGCGTCGATGCCCTGCACCCTCGACAGGCGCGAGACGGCCTGCAGGATACGGTCGCGCGTCTGGGCACGATGCTCGCCGATGGTGGCGGCCGAGATCCGGGGCATAGGCCCATGGTAGGCCGAGCGGCCTCTAAGCGGCTGCCTTGACCGTGTGCATGAGCTCGGCCAGCACCTCGGTGTTCAGCTGGTACGCCAGCCGCACCTCGCGGATGATCCGCTGCCGTTCGCGCTCGTCCAGCTCCAGGCCCAGCGCGTCGAGCCGGGCCCGGTACTCGGTCTTGAACCGCGGCAGGCTGCCGACCTCGTCGAAGATGTAGAAGTCGACGCCCCCGCCCGCCTGGTAGCCGAAGATCTTCTGCAGCTCCATCCGGATGAACTGCCCGCCGGACAGGTCGCCGAGGTAGCGGGTGTAGTGGTGGGCGACGTAGCCGCCGGGCCAGTCGGCCATCTGGTGGATCCGGGCCTCCAGCGTACGGGTGGCCTTGGACGGGACGACGCGGTCGCGCCAGCCGGGCCCGTAGATGGTGGCGAGGTCGCGTTCGAGGGCGGGCTGCCGGTAGAGCTCGGGGAAGACGAACCGGCCCGCCACCGGGTGATCGGAGAGCGTCTTCGACACCCCGTCGAGAGCCAGGTAGGCGACGTAGTGCTGGACGACCATCTCGCCGTACTCGTGCTCGCTGAGGCGGCCGCCCATGAGCTCGGTGAGGTAGCCCTCGGACTCGGCCGACTCGTGGTCGCCCCACGTGGCGGCCCTCAAGGTCTCGGAGAACGACGTCGTCACAGCACTTCCCTCATTCACGCGGACGTTTCTGACACAGTGTCACAAACGCCGGGAGGCTCCGTCAAGACGATGGCGACAGCATGTCATCAAAACTCGCCCTCACGTACATCTACCCAGGAAGAGGAGGCTCAAGAGGGGAGGGAGGGGCGGGTGCGCGCAGGTGGGAGGCCAAAGACCCGGATGATCGGAAAAATCGCTCTAACATACCTAGACACCGTCATGGCCCGCCGCCTCTGGAGGAATCTTGACCGTCCACGCCGACGTCGCCAGGCGCCGCATTGGAGAGCTGCTCGGCGAGTACGAGGAGCAGATCATCGACCGCTGGGCCCGGATCGCCAAGGCGCCGCGGGAGGAACTCCTCGACATCTACCGCGCCCTGCGGGCCGCCCTCGACGAGGACCGGAGCGACTTCGCCGACGTACGCGGCCTGCTCGCCGAGCTCTCCCGCACCCGGGCCCGCGCCGGCCACGCCCCCTCCGACACCGCCCGCGCCGTCTTCGGCCTCAAGGAGGCCCTGTACGAGATCGCCGGGAGCGACGGCGACCCCGAGGCGCTGCGCGGCTTCATCTGGTTCTCCCGGCTCATCGACGACCTCGGCCTGCTCACCTTCGAGACCTACGCCGACGCCCGCGAGAAGATCATCATGGACCAGGCCGAGCAACTGCTCGAACTGTCCACCCCCGTGGTCAAGCTGTGGGACGGCATCGTCGCGGTCCCGCTGATCGGCACGCTCGACTCCGCGCGGACCCAGGTCGTGATGGAGAAGCTGCTGCAGACCCTGGTCGACACCGGCGCCGAGCACGCGGTGATCGACATCACCGGCGTGCCCGCCGTGGACACCCAGGTCGCCCAGCACCTGCTCAAGACCGTCGTGGCCGCCCGGCTCATGGGCGCGGAATGCGTCATCTCCGGCATCCGCCCGCAGATCGCGCACACCATCGTCACACTCGGCATCGAGTTCGGCGACATCGTCACCAAGGCGACGCTCGGCGACGCGCTCGCGCACGCCTTCAGGCGCAGCGGCGTCGAGGTGCGCGCCGCCAAGGGCACCCGCATCGCCGTCCGGGCGGAGGACGCCTGATGGAACGGGTGCCCATCCTCAAGCTCGGCGACCTCCTGATCGTCTCCATCCAGATCGACCTGGAGGACCAGAGCGTGCTGGCCCTCCAGGAGGACCTGGCCGAACGGGTCGTCGCCACGAGCGCCAGGGGAGTGATCATCGACATCACCGCCGTCGAGATCGTCGACTCCTTCATCGGGCGCATGCTGGCCACCATCGCCGCCATGTGCCGCATGCTCGACGCCCAGACGGTGGTCGTCGGCATGCGTCCCGCGGTGGCGATCACGCTGGTCGAGCTGGGCCTGTCGCTCGGCGGCGTCCGTACGGCACTCAACCTGGAGAAGGGAGTGGCGCTCCTGGACCACGTCAGGGGCGCGGCGCGGTGACCCGGTCGATGACGATCGCGGGCAACGCCGACGTCGTGGCCGTCCGGCAGCTCGTACGCGCTGTCGCGATCGAGGTCGGCCTGTCCCTCGTCGACCAGACCAAGATCGTCACGGCGGCCAGCGAGCTGGCCCGCAACGCCCTCGTCCACGCGGGCGGCGGCGGCGTGCGCGTCGACGTCATCGAGAACGGCCGCAGACGCGGGCTGAAGATGGTCGTCACCGACGAGGGCCCCGGCATGGCCGACCTCGACCAGGCGCTCACCGACGGCTTCACCACCGGCAACGGCCTGGGCCTCGGACTCGGCGGCTCACGGCGGCTGGTCGACGAGTTCGACCTGATCTCCGCCCCGGGAAAGGGCACGACCGTGACGGTGACGAAATGGGCCAGGTGACCCCGGCCTGGGTGCGGGCCGAGGACCCGAGCGCGGTCGGCGCCGTACGCAGGAGGGCCGTCGAGCTGGCCGAGGCGGCCGGCTTCGACACCACCCGCACCGGGCAGACCGCCGTCGCCGTCAGCGAGGCCGTGTCCAATCTCGTCAAGTACGCCGTGGAAGGAACGGTCCTGGTCCGCCCGCACCCCGAGGACCCCGCGGCGGTGGAGCTCGTCGCGCTGGACAAGGGCCCCGGCATGGCCGACGTGGCGCGCGCCCTGCGCGACGGCTACTCCACGTCCGGCACGCTCGGCATCGGGATGGGCGCGATCGCCCGCATCGCGAGCGGCTACGACGTGCACTCGGTCCCCGGCGTCGGCACCGTGCTCGTCATCCACTTCACCGCCGCCGGCGCGCCCGGCCCGCCGCTGCGCGCCAGCGGCCTGACCAGGCCGATCGGCGAGGAGGTGAGCTGCGGCGACGACTTCGCCATCGCCGAGGACGGCGCGGCCACGACGGTGCTGCTGTGCGACGGGCTCGGGCACGGCCACCTCGCGGCCCACGCCGCGCGGACGGCCGTCGAGCTGTTCGCCCAGGTACGCGGGCAGGAACCGCTGGCGATCCTGGAACACCTGCACCGCGGCCTGAGCAGGACCCGGGGCGGCGCGGTCGCGGTGGCCCGCGTCCGGCCGGGCGGCGTGACCTACGCCGGGCTCGGCAACGTGTCCGGCTGGATCGCGCACGGCGACGGCAGACAGGGCATGGTGTCGCTGCCCGGCATCGCCGGCCACCAGGGACGCACGCTGCGCCAGTACGACTACGAGCTGCCCCCGTACGCCACCGTCGTCCTGCACTCCGACGGGCTGACCGACCGGTGGGACCCCGCCAGCATGCCCGGCCTGTTCGCGCGCACGCCCGCCGTGGTCGCCGCGGGACTGCTGCGCGATGCGGGCAGCAGGCGCGACGACGCCTGCGTGGTGACGGTGAGGCCGGCCGATGGAGACTGAGCTCATCAGGGTCAGGCTCGACACCGACCAGGACGTCTTCGTCCTGCGCCGCATCGGCCGCGCCGCCGCCGAGCTGGCCGGGCTGGAGTCGCAGGACCAGATCAGGGTGGCCACCGCGCTCAGCGAGGCGGGCAGGGAGGCGTACGGGCCGGGCGCCGCCGCCGTGATCGCGCTCGGCCGCGACGACCTGCTGATCACCATCACCCACACCCGCCCGTCCGGCCTGGACGGCTCCGAGGGCCTGGTCCTGGCCGGCCGGCTCGTGGACGACGTCGCGCTCGGCCCCGGCAGCGTCACCATCGCCAAGCGCCTGCGCCCGCGCGCCGCGACCGCCTCCCCGGCGGAGATCCGCGCCGGGCTGGCCCGCCTGGCCCCGGTCACCGCTCTGGAGGAGCTGCGCGAGCAGAACAGGGAGCTCGCCGAGACCCTGGAGAACGTGCTGCGGCTCAACGCCGAGCTGCAGGAGACCAACACCGGCGTGCTGGCCATGTACAACCAGCTCTCGGCCGAGCTGGAGGAGACCAACAGGGGAGTGGTCGCCCTGTACGCCGAGCTGGACGAGAGGTCCACCCAGCTCCGCGAGACGGTCGAGGCGCGCAACCGCTTCTGGGCCACGGTCAGCCACGAGCTGCGCACCCCGCTCAACTCCGTCATCGGCCTGGTCAGGCTCCTCACCGGACCGGGCGGCGACCCGCTGACCGAGGAGCAGGCCCACCAGGTGGGGCTCATCGGCGGCTCGGCGAGCATGCTGCTCGACCTGGTCAGCGAACTGCTCGACATGGCCAAGGCCGAGTCCGGCCGCCTGGACCCGCAGCCCACGCTGGTCGACCTGGCCCGCATGGCCGAGCAGCTGCACGTGACCATGCGCCCGACCAGCGAACGCGCGGGCGTGACCCTGTGCCACGAGGTCGCCCCCGAGGCCGCCGAGCTCTACGCCGACGAGGGCATGCTCGTCAGGATCCTGCGCAATCTGCTCGCGAACGCGCTCAAGTTCACCCAGAGCGGGCAGGTGATGCTGGCCGCCCATGCCGACGAAGCCAGGGGCGAGATCGTCATCTCGGTGTCCGACACCGGTATCGGCATCTCGGAGGAACATTTGGGGCGCGTGTTCGAAGACTTCTACCAGGTGCCCGGCTCCCTCCAGGTCGGCGCCCGGGGCACCGGGCTCGGCCTGCCGTACGCGCGCAGGCTCGCCGAGGCGCTCGGCGGCACGCTGGAGCTGACCAGCGTCCAGGGCGAGGGCACCACCGCCACCCTGCGGCTGCCGCACCAGAGCGGCACGCCCGAGCTGGAGCGGGTGCTGATCGCCGACGACGACGAGGTGTTCCGCGCCGCCACCCGCCGCATGCTGTACGGCTTCACCGTCCACGTGGACGAGGCCGCCGACGGCGCCGCGGCGCTCGACCTGATGACCGCCACCCCACCCGACGTGATCCTCGTCGACCTGCTCATGCCGCGCGTCGACGGCACCGTGCTGCTGCACCGCATGGCCGAGGACGAACGGCTGAACGGCATCCCCGTCGTCGTCGTCACGATCGCCCCGCAGCGCGCCCCCGGCAACCGGCCGGTGCTGTCCAAACACGGGCTGCGCAGGGATCAGCTCCTCCAGGCCATCCGCGACGCCCGGCGGCCCGGATGACCGTGCCCCCCAGCGTGCCTGCCACAGCGCCCGTCGAAGTGCCCGCCGGAATGCCTGCCACAGTGCCCGCCACCGTGCTGGTGGTCGACGACACCCCCACCAAGCGCTACATCCTGTCGAGCTGGCTGCGCCGCGCCGGGCACCGGGTGCTGGAGGCGGGCGGCGGCGAGGAGGCGCTGCGCATGCTCGCCGTCCACCGCCTCGACCTGGTCGTCCTCGACGTACGGCTGCCCGACATCGGCGGCTACGAGGTGTGCGAGCTGATCAAGGCCGACCCGGCCACCGCCGCGATCCCCGTCATCCAGGTGTCGGCCAACGCGATCACCCCCGCCGACCGCACAGAAGGGCTGGTACGCGGCGCCGACG
Source organism: Nonomuraea sp. (assembly GCA_013362835.1). The sequence continues at coordinate 16,573 of JABFVJ010000450.1, forward strand.
CCTACCTGACCGAGCCGATCGAACCGACCGAGTTCGCCGCGACCGTCGAGGCCATGCTGCGTTACTACCGGGCGCGCTGGCGGGCCGAGCTCATGGCCGAACGCCTGGCCAAACTGGCCGACGTGACGCTGCGGATGAACGAGGCCGAGTCGTTCGACGAGCTGCTGACCGTCGCCGTCGAAGGCACCGCCGAGGTGCTCGGCCGCTACTGCGGCACCCTCGCCCTGCTGCCCGACGGGCGCCCGCGGCGCTACCGGGCCCGCCCCGGCGAGCCCGCCGGCGCCCACCCCGCGGCTCCCGACGTGCTGGAACGCCTGAGCGGGCGCGCGCCCA
>JABFVJ010000484.1 GCA_013362835.1 Nonomuraea sp.
GCGGACCGCGGCGGGGCGCGGCGCCCGCGTCCTGACCCGCTGCCGCGCCCTGCGGCTCACGGACGAGGGCGCCGACGTGCGGGACGAGCTGACCGGTGAGGAGTTCACGATCCGCGCCAGGGCGGTGGTCAACGCGACCGGCGTGTGGGCGGGCGGGCTCGACCCGGCGGTACGGCTGCGCCCGTCGCGCGGCACGCACCTGGTGCTCGGCCCCGGGACCCTGCCGGGGCTGATCACCGGGCTGCACGTGCCCATTCCCGGAGAGACCAACCGATTCGCGCTCGTACTCCCCCAGCCCGACGGCCGCGTCTACGTCGGCCTCACCGACGAACCGGTGGACGGGCCGGTCCCCGACGTCCCCGAAGCGCCCGCGGAGGACGTCAGGACGCTCCTGGAGGTGCTGAACGGCGTTCTGGGGACTCAGGTGACCCCTGAGGCGGTCGCGGGCGCGTACGCGGGCCTCAGGCCCCTCCTGGCCGCGGACGGCCGTACGGCGGACCTCTCGCGGCGGCACGCGGTCCTGTCCGAGAGCGGAGTGGTCACGGTGGTGGGCGGCAAGCTGACGACGTACCGGCGGATGGCGGAGGACGCCGTGGACCGGGCGGTCGCGCTCAAGGACCTCACGGCGGGACCGAGCCGTACGAAACGGATCCCCCTCGTCGGAGCCGGTCCCCAGCCGGGGGGCGTGCCCGCGCGCCTCGCCGAGCGCTACGGCAGCGAGGCCGCGGCCGCGTACGAGCTCGTCAAGGCGTACCCGGAGGAGGTCGGGCTCGGGCTCACCCAGGGCGACCTGCTCTGGTCGGTACGGCACGAGGGCGCGCTCGACGAGGGCGACCTGCTGGACCGCAGGACCAGGATCGGCCTGGTCGGAGCCGACCGCGACCGGGCGCTGCCCGCGACGCGCGACACGCTCGCCATCGGGTGACCCGCTCCCAAACCCGCCAATGCGTTAGGTTAGTCTTACCTAATTCGTTGCGGCGCGGGAGAGGGGAAGGCGTTGGGCAGGGGCTGCGAGCATCCGGCGGGGTGCCACACCGGCGAGATGCCCACTCTGGCCAGCGCCACCGTGGGAGCCCGCCTCTGGCTGCTGATCGAGTACGCCGGCGCCTGGCCCTCCCACCTGGAAAGCTTGCAGCTTCCTGAAAAAATCGCCGAACTCGTGCGCGCGGCGCTCGAACGCGGTATCAGGCCCCAGCTCATCAGGCGGCCGGGAAAGCGGACCCGGCCACAGGACCAGGGCATCCCTGTGCTACTGGCCTACGCCGCCGGTGACCACCCCTGGCTGGCCAGGGGTGTCGTCGCAGGTCCGGACGATCTTGACCTGGACGCCTTCATGGCCGGAGTGCTCCCGGAATCCTGCATACTTGAAGACGAGCCGGTATTTCTGGTCTGCACGCACGCCAAGCGCAATGCGTGCTGCGCCCGCATTGGACTACCCCTCGCTCGGTCGCTGGCCGAATCTTTGCCCGGCAGAGTGTGGGAAACGTCACACGTTGGCGGCGATCGCTACGCCGCCAACCTCGTGTGCTTGCCACACGGAATTTTCTACGGCAGCATGTCTCAGGCTGCTGCACTGGCAGCGGCTAACGCGTACCGGTCGGGCGAGGTCATTCTCGACCGTCTCCGGGGACGCGCAGGCATCCCTGAGCCATTGCAAGCCGTCGAGCATTTTGCCCGAGCCCATACGGGAGAGTGTTCTGTCGGCGCAGTGGCCGTGGAATCCTCCAGGTCGGACGGCGACGTCACCGAAGCGATCGTGCGCTGCGGAGACGTCCGGTTCCAGGTTGTGGTTGAGCCATCGGCGTTCACAGCGCCGTGTGGTACGGCTTGCGCCGAGACGATCACCACCTACCGGCTGGTTTCGCTGGACAGGCTCACGCCTGTGCGGTACGCCACGCCCGCCCTCGCCTGAACAGGGAACATCACGGCCCGTCCTTGCGTTGGAACAGTGACGCCAAAAGCGTCCAATGCGGCTCAATTACCGAAATACCTCTCACAAAGGTGGTTTTCTCATGTCTCAGGTACGTCGGCAGCTCGCCCGCCCGCGCCCCAGCTGGGGTTGGCAGGATGATGCCGCGTGCCGGGGTGAGGATCTCGTGCTCTTCTTCGGCCCCGATGGGGAGCGGCAGCCCGAGCGTGACGTACGTGAGCGGAAGGCCAAGGCGATCTGCGCCGGATGCCCTGTCCGCAACGAGTGCCTAGACTACGCGCTGTCCCGGCCGGAGAAGTACGGCACGTGGGGCGGTCTCAACGAGGACGAGCGCGCCAGCGAGCGTCGCCGTCGCATGCGCCGCGCCGCCAGCGCCGGCATCTCCGCCGCCTGAAACACCTCGGCAGCAACCACGATCATCGCGTGATCACTCAGTTGTCCCGATGAACCGGAGCCTGGCCTTCCATGCCCAGGCTCTGGCGAACCCGGTCGGGGCAACTGCCTGATCAGGCCCGAGATCGTCACCCCACGCACGGCATCACCCGGCCACCCCCGCCCACCCCGGGCAGGGGTGGCCGTCGCGTTTCGTACAGCGGATCCCCAGCGCGAGCGGAATCGTCCCGCGGATTCCCCGCTTGCGCGGAGTCATCCCGCGAGTTCCCCACATGAGCGGAACCGTTCCGCGGGTTCCCGGCATTGGGTGCGACCCTACTCGTGCGCACACGACCGATATGGTGCGCGTATGCCGGAATCAGCGTCTGTGACCGCCGACGACCTCGACGAGGCGGTACGGCTCGCCGTCGACACCCTGCGGGACGCGCCGCCGCAGGCGTGGGACGGCAAGGCGGGCACCCTGGAGTGGACCTGCTGGGAGACCGTCGAACACCTGGCCGACGACCTGTTCGCCTACGCCGCCCAGCTCGGCCTCACGGTCGCGCCGCTCGACACGTACGTGCCCTTCGCCCTGGAACGTCGTCGGCCGGGAGGGCCGAACAACACCATCCACGCCGACCGCGCGGCGGGCCCCGGCGGGCTGTTGCAGGTGCTGCAGGCGTGCGGCGCACTGCTGTCGGCGATGGTCCGCGCCGCGCCGCCCGAGGCGCGCGGCCACCACGGCTTCGGGACGGCCGACGCGTCGGCGTCCGCCGCGATGGGCGTGGTCGAGACCCTGGTGCACGTGCACGACGTGTGCGAAGGGCTGGGCCTGGACTGGGAGGCGCCCGCCGGGCTGTGCTCGCGGGTGCTGGCCCGCCTGTTCCCCGATGCCCCCACCGGCACCGGCCCCTGGGTCACCCTGCTGTGGGCCACCGGTCGCGGCGAGCTCCCTGGACACCCGCGGCTGACCAAGTGGCGCTGGTACAACGAACCCCGCTGATCAGACGATCAGGTCGTCGAACTCCCCGTCCTTGGCCCCGAGCACGAACGCGGTGATCTCGGCCTGCGTGTAGACCAGGGCCGGACCTTCGGGGAAGCGGGAGTTGCGCATGGCGATCTCACCCGTGGGCAGGCCCGCGACCTCGACGCAGTTGCCGTTGGGGTTGCTCCGCCTGCTCTTGCGCCAGACCACGGGGAGGCGACCGGCGGGGGTTCCGTTCCGGAACTCGTGCATGGGGGCAGCTCCTAGCAGATCTTACGGATGCACGTGCATCCGCTTTTGCGCCGACAATACGGCAGCTCGCCGACCTCCATATAGCGGACGACCAAAAATCCGGGTATGTAGTGGATCACACGGATTTCAGCAGGTCATCGGGAAAGCATTTGTTCCAGAAAGCGCCTGGTCTGCTTCGGTTCGAGCGCTTGGATGCTGAGCCGGTCCATGACCTCCATGTAGTGGTCGGAGTCGGCCGGCTTGTCCAGATAGAGGGCGCTGGTGAGCTGTTCCATGTAGACCACGTCGGGCAGCTCGGGCTCGGGGAAGCGCAGGATGCTGAACGACCCGCCCGCCGCCGCGTGGCCGCCGCTCTCGAACGGCATCACCTGCACGGTGATGTTGCGCTCGGCCGTGGCGTCGAGCAGGTGGGCGATCTGCTCGCGCATCGCCTCGGGGCCGCCGAGCGCGCGGCGCACGACCGCCTCGTCGATCACCGCCCACAGCGTGAGCCCGCTCTCCAGGCGCTTCTGCCTGGTGGTGCGCAGGGCGACCCGCCGGTCGAGCTCGCCGTCGGGGGCCTTCTCGTTGCCGAGCCTGATCACGGCCTTGGCGTACGCGGGCGTCTGCAGCAGCCCGGGGACGAACTGGTTCTCGTACGTGCGGATGGCCGAGGCGGCGCCCTCAAGGCCGATGTAGACCTCGAACCAGCCGGGGAGCAGGTCGCCGTACTTGTGCCACCAGCCGGGGGCGTTGGCCTGCCTGGCCAGGGCGAGCAGCGGCTCGCGCTCGTCGGGGTCGGTGACGCCGTAGAGGGTGAGGAGGTCGGCGACGTCGCGCTGCTTGAAGCTGACCTGCCCGAGCTCCAGACGGCTGATCTTGGCGTGGGATGCGCGAATCGAGTAGCCGGCGTCCTCCCGCGAGATACCCTTCTCGGTGCGGAGTCTGCGCAGCTGCGTGCCCAGCAGGATCCGCAGCACCGTCGGACTTCCCGGCGTGTGGCTGAGAAGCTTTCCCTCCGCGCTCTGTGCGCTCACTCGCCCGCTCCTAGATCATCTGCACGTGCAGATGTGATTCGCATCGGTAATACACGAAAAGTCTTGCATCGATAACCACACCCCGTAAAGATGGGCACTGGATCACCAGACCGCGCCTCGGGGGCCAGAATGACGACTTTCGACGCTCGGCCGCAGGCCGCCATCGGCTCCCGGCCACCAGGGTGGCTGTCGTCCATTCTGGTGGATGGCCGTGCCGGCGAGTGCGACGTGGTGTTCCCGTTCTACGATCGCACCGCGTTCGAGCCCGCGTGCGTGGCGATGGCCAGGCGGTTCGTGGATCAGACGCTCACCTCGTGGGCGGCCGGCGACCTGGCCTACGACATGCAGCTGGTGGTCCCCGAGCTGGTCACGAACGCGATGCGGCACGGCGGCGGCGCGGCGCAGCTGCGGCTGCTCTCCCACGGCGGCGAGCTGGCCTGCGCGGTGACCGATCACAGCCGCACGGTTCCGGTGGCCGCGACGTCCGACGTGTTCGCGGAGTTCGGGCGGGGGTTGCGGCTGGTCGACGCGCTCTGCGCCGCCTGGGGCTGGCTCGCGACGGGCGGCTCGCGCAAGCTGGTCTGGGCCGTGATCGGCTAGCCGTCCCTCAGCGGCGGTCGAGGAGGTCCAGGACGTCCTCGTCGGTGAGCTGGTCGAAGTGCGCGTACCACTGGCCGACCGCCCTGAAGTCGAGCGGGACCATCAACACCACCACCTCGTCGGCCTCCTGGCGCATGACCTCGACCGTGTCGCTCGCCCCGACCGGTACGGCCAGCGTCAGCTTGGCGGGCTTGGCCTCGGCGGCCGCCCGCAGCGCGGCCCGCGCGGTGACGCCGGTGGCCAGGCCGTCGTCCACGACGATGACCTCGCGGCCTGCCAGCCGCGGCAGCGGCCGGTCGCCCCGGTACGTCTCGACCCGCCGGGCCAGCTCCCGCCGCTCCCGTTCGACCACGTCGGCCACGGACTCCGGCGTGAGGCCCAGCCGGTCGAGCAACGTCAGGTCGAACACCGGCTCGCCGCCCTCGGCGATCGCGCCCACCCCCAGCTCCGGCATGGACGGGTAGCCGATCTTCCGGGTGACGAGGACGTCGAGCACGCCGCCGAGCCGGCGTACGACGGGCAGGGCGACCGCGACCCCGCCGCGCGGCAACGCCAGCACGACGGGATCGTGCGCCCCGGTCAGCCGTTCGGCCAGCAGCTCCCCGGCCTCGGCCCGATCCGCGAACAGCTCCATGACCTGTGCTTACCCCCCTCACACCGTCTACTCGCGGACCGAGCCCGCCGGAGGCGCCGGCGGTCAGGGGCAGGTCGGTCAGGGGCGGTTGCGGCCGGTGCGGCGCATCTCCTTGTGGATGATCTTCCACTTGTTCTGCTGCTCCTTGCGCAGCCGCGCGTCCGTCCGGGCGGCCATCCAGGCGGCCTCCCGCTGGAGCTTGCGCCAGCTCTGCAGGCGCCGCTCGGGCAGCTCGCCGTTCTCCAGCGCGGCCAGCACCGCGCAACCGGGCTCGCTCACGTGCCCGCAGTCGGCGAACCTGCACCGCCCGGCCAGCTCCTCGATGTCGGCGAAGACGAGATCCACGCCTTCGCCGATGTCGTAGAGGCCGATCCTGCGGATGCCCGGCGTGTCGATGATCAGGCCGCCGTCCGGCAGCAGGATCAGCTCGCGGTGCACGGTGGTGTGCCGCCCGCGCCCGTCGGCCGCGCGTACCTGCTGGGTCTCCATCACGCCCGTGCCGGCGAGCGCGTTGACCAGGGTGGACTTGCCCGCGCCCGACGGGCCGAGCACGACGGCCGTACGGGAGCCGCCCAGATAGGCGGCGGCCGGCTCGACGCCCTCGCCCCGCATCGAGGAGACGGCGTGCACGTCCACACCGGGTGCGGCGGCGCGTACGTCGGCCAGCAGCTCGTCGAGCCCGTGCTCGAACAGGTCGGACTTGGTCACGAGCACGACGGGCGTGCCGCCGGACTCCCAGGCGAGCGCCACGAGGCGTTCGATCCGGCCGAGGTCGGCGAAGTCGGTCGAGTGCATGGACGGCTCGGCCACGAAGACGACGTCGACGTTGGCCGCGAGCACCTGGCCCTGGCCGTCGCCGGACAGGCCGCCCACGGAGTCGCGGCTCACGCCGCCGCGGACGAACGCCGTGGTCCTCGGCAGGACGTCGTCGAGCTCGTAGCGGCCCTCGGCCAGCCATCGCAGGGCGACCCAGTCGCCGACGCACGGCAGGGCCACGGGGTTGTCGGCGGAGGCGCGGCGCACGCGGGCGCCGTACTTGACGTGGTGCTGGCCGTCGGCGGCGATCACCTCGGCGGCCCCGCGGTCGACGCGGGCCACCCGGGCCGGGACGGTGTCAGGGGGCAGCTCGGCGGCGCGGAGATCGGTCCAGCCGAGCAGGGAAAGATCGAAAGACAAGGGAGTGAAACCTTTGATCGAGAAGGAGCCGGGCCCGCTCAGACGAGCGCCCGGAGGTGGAAGGAAGGCAGGCGAAGCAGAACGACCCGCATATTCCTCACCTCCTCGATCACGTTGCGCGGACGACTCTACGCACCCTGTCCGGAAGGACGCAATCCGATTTTCTTCGGCGATTCGTTGAACCGTGCCAGGGCGGGTGAGCGTACTCCCTCCCGACGGACGCGAGAAAGGGGAATGATGCGTATCAGCACGTATCCCCCGCCCTCGGCGGAGGCGGCGGCCCCGGCGGGCAGGCCGCGCGCACGCCACTGGCTCCGGCGGGTGCGGCCGGACGACGAGGTGGTCGTGTCCGCGCTCTACCGGGAGTACCACCGGCCGTTGCTGGCCTTCGTGGTGCGGCTGACGGCGGGCGATCGCCAATGGGCGGAAGACGTGGTGCAGGAGACCATGATCCGGGCCTGGCGCAGCGCGGAACGGCTCGACCCGGACTCGGCCTCGCTCATGCCCTGGCTCGCCACGGTGGCCAGACGTATCGTGATCGATGACCGGCGGCGCAGGGACGCGCGGCCGCACGAGTCGGGCGACGGGGCGCTCGCGAGCATGCCGGTGCCGGACGAGCTGGAAGGGCTGCTGCGCCAGGTGGTCGTGTCAGAGGCGCTGAAGGCGCTGTCCCCCGCGCACCGCGAGATCCTGAACGAGACGATCCTGCGGGACCGGACGGTCAACGACGCCGCCGAGGCCCTGGGCATCCCGGTCGGCACCGTGAAGTCGCGCGTCTACTACGCGGTCCGCGCGCTGCGCGTCGCCCTGGAGGAGCGGGGGGTGACGGCATGACGGCCCAGGTCGAGCACACGGATGTGGGCGCGTACGCCCTCGGCCTGCTGGAGGAGGAGGACCGGCTGGCCTTCGAGTCCCACCTGCTCTCCTGCCCGTCCTGCCGGTTCGAGCTGTCGGACCTCGCGGGGGTCGCCGGCGTGCTGAACGGGATCGCGCCCGTGGAGGACGACGGCCCTCCTTTCTCTGAGGGGCAGGCCGGCGTGGTCGACCTGCTCCGGCGCAAGAAGGCGGCGGACCGGCGTACGCGCAGGGGGACGTTCCTGCTCGGGATGGCGGCGGCGGTCGCGCTGGCGGCCGGCGGGCTGACGGTCGGCACGCAGCTGACCGCAGGCGACACGCCGCAGGTCGCGGCCGGACGCGATCACATGGGGCCGGCCGAGCAGTTCTACGCCGACGGCAGGCCGATCGCCGGCAAGGGCGCCGACGGGGTCTCGGGCGGGCTGGTGGTCGAGTCGAAGGGGTGGGGCACGCACGCGGCGCTCAAGCTGTCCGGCGTGAAGGGGCCCCTGGAGTGCGAGCTCGTGTCGGTCGCCAGGTCGGGCCAGCGGCGGGTGATGACCGGCTGGGCCGTGCCGGCGCCCGGTTACGGGGTTCCCGGCTCCCCCGATCCGCTCTACACGCACGGCGGCAGCGCGTTGCCGCTGAAGGAGATCGACCGGTTCGAGGTGGTCACCAGGACGGGCAGGACGTTGCTCACCGTCAAGCTCTGAGCCCCGGCCCTCCCGCCGTCAGGAAAACCTGCGGTCGGCGGCGACGACGGCGTCGAGCAGGCCGGGGAACGCCTTGTCGAACTCGGCGCGGCGCAGGGTGTTCATGCGCGAGGTGCCGGCGTAGTGCTGCCGGATGAGACCGGCCTCGCGCAGGACGCGGAAGTGGTGCGTGGCCGTGGACTTGCTCACGGAGATGTCGAACGAGCCGCAGCTGATGTCCTCGGAGGCGTCGTCGAGCTGCCGGACGATGCTGCGCCGCACCGGGTCGACGAGGGCTTCGAGGACTCGCTGCAGCGTGATCTCCCGCAGGTCGGGGTGGCTGGGGATGCGGTCGGCGTCCATGACCCCATAGTACGACAGACATCGAAGTTTGACGCGGGTCGTACTTTGGGGATTGAATGGCGCTCCACTGATCGCGGAAGGACGATGTGATGACCAGGACTGTGCTGTTCCACGAGCTCGGCGGCCCCGAGGTGATGCGGCTTGAGGACGTGGCGGCCGGCGCGCCGGGGCCGGGCGAGGTGCTGGTGCGGGTGGAGGCGATCGGGCTCAACCGGGCCGAGGCGCTGTTCAGGAGCGGCCACTACATCGAGCCCGTACGGCGGTTCCCGGCCCGGCTCGGCACCGAGGCCGCCGGCGTGGTCGAGGCCGTCGGCGAGGGCGTCACCGGGTTGCGGCCGGGCCAGCCGGTGAGCACCGTGCCGGCGTTCTCGCAGAACGACTACGGGGTCTACGCCGAGCGGGCGATCGTCCCGGCCGCGGCGGTGCTGCGCCGTCCCGAGGGGCTGGGGGCGGTGGAGGGCGCGGCGGTGTGGATGCCGTACGTGACCGCGTACGGCGCGCTCGTGGAGGTCGGCGGGATGCGGCCCGGCGACACCGTCGTGCTGAACGCCGCCTCCAGCAGCGTCGGCTTGGCCGCCATCCAGGTCATCGAGCGCGTCGGCGCCACGCCGATCGCCCTCACCCGCACCTCCGCCAAGAAGGCGGCCCTGCTCAAGGCGGGCGCGGCGGAGGTCGTCGTCACCGACGAGGAGGACGTGACCGAGCGGGTGCTCGCGGCGACCGGCGGGCGGGGCGCCGAGTACGTGTTCGACGCCGTGGCCGGGCCCGGCGTCACGGACCTGGCCAGGGTCGTCGCACCCGAGGGCACGCTGCTGGTGTACGGCGCGCTGAGCGGCCTGCCGACGCCCTATCCGGGGGTCGAGCTGGGCCTGCCGGCGCTGACGATGCGGTCGTACACGATGCACGAGACGACCCGGGTGCCCGAGCGGCTGCGCAGAGCGGAGGCGTTCGTGGCCTCCGGGCTGCGTTCCGGGGCCTTCCGGCCCGCGGTGGACCGCACGTTCGAGCTGGCGGAGATCGTCGAGGCCCACCGCTACCTGGAGACGAACGCGCAGGTCGGCAAGGTCGTGGTGACCGTGTCGCGGTGACGGCGCCCCGCCGCGGCGGCGGGGCGCCGGGCGTCAGGACAGGCCGGGCGCGGGGAACTGCGCGGTCAGCTCGCTGACCTCGTGGTGCACGCGGGTGATGACGTCTTCGGCGTCGCCCTTGGCCACGGCCGTGACGACCTCGTCCATCCACGCGCCGATCTGGCGCATCTCGGCCTCGCCCATGCCGCGCGAGGTGACCGACGGGGTGCCGATGCGGATGCCCGACGGGTCGAACGGCTTGCGGGTGTCGAACGGGACCGTGTTGTAGTTGGTCTCCAGGCCCGCGCGGTCGAGCGCCTGGGCGGCGGGCTTGCCGCCGATGCCCTTGGGCGTCAGGTCGAGCAGGATCAGGTGGTTGTCGGTGCCGCCGGAGACCAGGTCGAAGCCGCGGCTGGACAGCTCGTCGGCCAGGGTCTTGGCGTTGGCGACGACCTGGTGGGCGTAGTCGCGGAAGGACGGCTGGGCCGCCTCGTGCAGCGCGACGGCGATCGCGGCGGTGGTGTGGTTGTGCGGGCCGCCCTGGAGGCCGGGGAAGACGGCCTTGTTGAGCGCGGTGGCGTGCTCGTCGCTGGTGGCCATCAGCATGGCGCCGCGCGGGCCGCGCAGCGTCTTGTGGGTGGTCGTGGAGATCACGTCGGCGTGGCCGACCGGGGACGGGTGGGCGCCGCCCGCGACCAGGCCCGCGATGTGGGCGATGTCGGCCGCGAGCACCGCGCCGACCTCGCGGGCGATCGAGGCGAAGCCCTCGAAGTCGATCGTGCGCGGGATCGCGGTGCCGCCGCAGAAGATCAGCTTCGGCCGGTGCTCCAGGGCCAGCTCGCGCACCTCGTCGAGGTCGATGCGGCCGGTGTCCTTGCGCACGCCGTAGCGGACGGGGGTGAACCACTTGCCGGTGGCCGAGACCGACCAGCCGTGGGTGAGGTGGCCGCCGAACGGCAGGCCCATGCCGAGCACGGTGTCGCCCGGCTGCAGGAACGCCATGTAGACCGCCAGGTTGGCGGGCGAGCCCGAGTACGGCTGGACGTTGGCGTGGTTGACGCCGAACACGGCCTTGGCCCGCTCGATCGCCAGCGTCTCGACCTGGTCGATGACCTGCTGGCCCTCGTAGTAGCGCTTGCCCGCGTAGCCCTCGGAGTACTTGTTCGTCAGGACGGTGCCGGTGGCCTCCAGCACGGCCTTGGACACGTAGTTCTCGGACGCGATCAGCTTGACGGTGTCGGCCTGGCGGCTCTCCTCCGCCTTGATGAGCTCGGCGAGCTGCGGGTCGACGCTAGCGAGAGAACTCATGACTCCCCTGTCATCATTGACAAATCGGCGAAGACCCAGGCGCTCGGCCTCCGCTCCCGGTTGATCCGCTCCCTGGTGGTCGATCCCACCGAATGCGCCAGTCGCGACGCCCTAGACGATAGCGGATGCGGCACGGCCCGATTCCGGGCCTCTACTTGGCGCGGCCCACGCCCGGCCACAGCCGGTCGACCTCGGCGTTCAGGATGGCCCCGATGAGCACGGCGAGGGCGGTGATGTAGAGCCACAGCAGCAGCGCGATGGGGGCGGCGAGCGAGCCGTAGACGGAGACGGGCGAGAACCAGGCGGCGAGCACCGCCCGGAGCACGGCGGCGCAGACGATCCACAGGAACAGGGCCAGGATCGCGCCGGGCAGCTCCCGGTACCACTTGGTCCGTACGGGGACGCTGACGTGGTAGAGCACGGTGAGGAAGAGCACCGAGCCGATGATCACGACGGGCCAGTAGAGGACGTCGATGAGGACGCCGTACTCGCCGGGGAGGGCGTCCTTGAGCAGGGTGGGGCCGATGACGAGGATCGGCATGACGATGATGCCGATGATCAGGCCGACGACGTAGAGGCCGAAGGACATCAGGCGGGTGCGGATGATGCCGCGCTCCTCGCCCAGGCCGTAGGCGACCGAGATGAGGTCGACGTAGACGTAGAGGGCGCGCGAGCCCGACCACAACGACAGCAGGAAGCCGAAGGAGATGATCGAGACCTTGCTCGCGTCGTCGCTGAGCACGTCGGTGATGAGCGGGTTGACGACCTTGTTGACGGCGTCGTCGGTGAACAGCAGCCCGGCCTGCTCGATCACCCAGCTCTTGACCTGGACGACGACCGTGCCGCCGAGCCACGTGCCGAGCTTGCCGAGCACGCCGATGAGACCGAGGACGAAGGGCGGCAGGGAGAGCAGCGCGAAGAACGCGGCCTCCCCGGCCAGGCCGGTGACACGGTAGTTGACACCGGCGTTCGTGGCCGCGCGCACGATCGCCCACGATTTGGTGTCGACCACCCAGTTCAGCCTGGCTCGCGCGTTGGAGGCTAGCCGCCTCTTCGGCCGAGAAGGCGCATCGGTGGACGTCATGGCACCCAACGGTATTCGCAGTGACTCTCCGGGACAGCTTACGTCCCGCCACCTGCCCTAGTCGTTGTCCACGATGCGCGCGCCCAGCGGAAGGAGCGATACGGGCACCAGTTTGAGGTTGGCGACGCCCAGCGGGATGCCGATGATCGAGATGAACAGCGGGATCGAGGTGATCACATGGCCGATGGCCAGCCAGATGCCCGCGACCACGAGCCAGATGATGTTGCCGAGCAGCGAGAAGACGCCGGCGTCCGGGTCACGCTCGACGGTCCTGCCGAACGGCCACAGGGCGTAGGCGGCGATCCTGAACGAGGCGATGCCGAACGGGATCGTGACGATGAGGACGCAGCAGATGACGCCGGCGACGGCGTAGCCGATCGCCAGCCAGATGCCGGCGAAGACCAGCCAGATGACGTTCAGGATGGTGCGCATGCTCACAGGATGTCACCGGCCGTGCGGCCCACGTCATCCGGTACGTCCCTGAACTTACCCTGACCGGGGCGTACGCCCCCTTCCGGGTGGCCCGGCGAACGCCTGGGCGATCTCCATCCACTCCCTGGCGGCCGTGCCGGTCAGTTCCAGGGCCGTGTCCGCCAGGTGGACGCGCTGGGTGACGACGAGGCAGAAGTCGAGCATCGGGCCGCGTACGACGGCGGCGGCGTCCGGGTCGCCGGCCGTCCACGGGTCGCCGCCGGGGGTCACCAGCTCGACGCGTACGGGCTCGGCGGGCACGGGCAGGCCGCGGGCGGCGAAGCTGAAGGGGCGGGCACGGTGGCCGAGCAGGGCCACGTGCCGCAGCCGGTCGGACGGCTCCCTGGCGACGCCGAGCCCGTCGGCCACGTCCTGGCCGTGCGCCCAGGTCTCCATCAGGCGCGCGGTGACGAACGAGGCGCCCGACATGGCCGGACCGAACCAGGGCACCCGGGCACGCGCGTCGAGCGTGGCGAACACCTCGTACGAGCGGGCGCGGGCCGTACGGAACCAGGCGTGCAGCTCCGGTGGCGGCATCGCGCGCGACTCGGCCGCGAGGTCGTCGACCGACCCGGCCCGCGCGATCAGGGCCTGGAAGGCGGCGGGATCGGCGACCGCGAGCGCCGCCGCGTCGTCGAACCAGGCCAGGTGGCTCACCTGGTCGCGCACCGCCCACCCCTCGGCGGGCGTCGGCGTCTCCCAGCGGTCCGGGGTCAGCGGCGTCAGCAGCGTTTCCAGCGCATCGGTCTCGGCGCGGAGGTCGGCGAGCAGTTCGGACATGAGGTCCACGCGCGCCAGCCTAACCCGAACAAGGTTCTGGGAGAATAATGAAGAGGTGATCTGCGAGAGCTGCAAGGACAAGCGTCACGACGACTGCCGCGGCGGCTCCTGGTGCGACTGCCAGCACCAGACCCAGGAGAAGCCCAGGGAGTCCGCGCTCGACTGGCCCCGGCAGGGCTGATGAGTCCAGACTCTGGACCCCATCTTGGACATCTGGGGTCACCGGAGTATCTTCGAGGTATGCCAGCGGACCCCATGCTCGTCGGTCGACGCCACGTCGACCTTCAGCGTGTCCGCAGTGCCATCTGTTGCGACGCCCGCTAACCCCATCTTTTCACCGCAGAGCGCGTCGCACTCCACTGAAACCCCTGCACTCGATGACGAGGCAGGAGGAACGCTGCGCGCGCCCACGAACCGAAGGACGCGCAATGAGCACCCCTGCCAGCCGGCACCACAAACGCCCGCGCGGCGAAGGTCAGTGGGCTCTCGGTTACCGGGAGCCGCTGAACAAGAACGAAGAGAACAAGAAGAACGACGACGGTCTCAACGTCCGCCAGCGCATCATCGACATCTACTCCAAGCGGGGCTTCGACTCCATCGACCCCGCCGACCTGCGGGGCCGGATGCGCTGGTACGGCCTCTACACCCAGCGCAAGCCCGGGATCGACGGCGGCAAGACGGCGGTGCTCGACCCGGAGGAGCTCGACGACCGCTACTTCATGCTCCGGGTGCGCATCGACGGCGGCCAGCTCGACCTGCGCCAGCTGCGCGCGATCGCGGACATCTCCAACGACTACGCGCGCGGCACCGCCGACATCACCGACCGCCAGAACATCCAGCTCCACTGGGTCGAGATCGAGTCGGTGCCCGACATCTGGGCGCGCCTGGAGGCCGTGGGGCTGTCCACCACCGAGGCGTGCGGTGACACGCCGCGCGTGATCATGGGCTGCCCGCTGGCCGGCATCGACACCGACGAGGTGATCGACGCCAGCGGCCTGATCGAGGAGATCTACGACCGGGTCGTCGGCAACCCGGCGTACTCCAACCTGCCGCGCAAGTTCAAGACGGCGCTGAGCGGCTGCGCGGCGCACTGCACGGTGCACGAGATCAACGACGTGGCGTTCGTCGGCGTGGTCAACGAGCACGGCGAGGCCGGCTACGACCTGTGGGTGGGCGGCGGCCTGTCGACCAACCCGATGCTGGGCAAGCGGCTGGGCGTGTTCGTCAGCCCCGACAAGGTGGCCGACGTGCACGAGGGCGTCGTCGGGATCTTCCGCGACTACGGCTACCGGCGGCTGCGGCACAGGGCCCGCCTGAAGTTCCTGGTCAGCGACTGGGGGCCGGAGAAGTTCAGGGAGGTCCTGGAGACCGAATACCTCAAGGAGCCCCTGCCCGACGGGCCCGCCCCCAAGCTGCCGCGCGACAACCGGCGCGACCACGTGGGCGTCTTCCCGCAGAAGGACGGCAACTTCTACGTCGGCTTCACCCCCAGGGTGGGCCGGGTCGACGGCGACACGCTGCACGTGATCGCCGACATCGCCGAGCGGCACGGCTCCGGCAGGGTCCGCACCACCGTCGAGCAGAAGATGGTCATCCTCGACGTGGCCCCCGACCGGGTCGACTCCGTCGTCGCCGAGCTGGAGGCCCACGACCTCCAGGTCAACCCGTCCACGTTCCGCCGCCAGACGATGGCCTGCACCGGCATCGAGTACTGCAAGCTCGCCATCGTCGAGACCAAGGCGACCGCCTCCAACCTGATCGACGAGCTGGAGCGGCGGCTGCCGGACTTCGACCAGCCGCTCACCATCAACCTCAACGGCTGCCCCAACTCCTGCGCCCGCATCCAGGTCGCCGACATCGGCCTGAAGGGCCAGCTCGTCGTCGACGAGAACGGCGACCAGGTCGAGGGCTACCAGATCCACCTGGGCGGCTCGCTCGGCGTCAACTCGGGCTTCGGGCGCAAGGTCCGCGGCCTGAAGACCACCGCCAAGGGCCTGCCCGACTACGTGGAGCGGGTGGTGAGCAACTACGACGCCCAGAAGAAGGAAGGCGAGACGTTCGCCGACTGGGTGCAGCGGGCCGACGAGGCGGACCTGAAATGACCACGCGAGCGGTTCCCTTCCACTGCCCGTACTGCGGCGACGAGGACCTGGAGCCCTACGAGGGGGACGGCGGCTGGTACTGCCGCTCCTGCGCCCGCGCCTTCAAGCTGAAGTTTCTTGGGATCGGAGTGAAGATATGACGCTGGTCGACATCGAGGTCGGTTTAAGAGATCAACGCGGCACGCTCGACCTGCAGGACATCGTCGAGTCCGCCGCCACGTTCCTTGAGGGCGCCCCGGCCAGGGAGATCATCCGCTGGGCCGCGGCGACGTTCGGCGACCGGCTGTGCCTGACGTCCTCCATGAGCGACGCGTTGCTCATCGACCTGGTGAGCCGGGTGAAACCCGGTGTCGACGTGCTGTTCATCGACACCGGCTACCACTTCGCCGAGACGGTCGGCACCCGTGACGCCGTGCGGCAGGTCTATGACGTCAACGTGATCGACATCAAGCCGTCCAGGACGGTCCAGGAGCAGGATCGCGACCTCGGGCCGCGCCTGTTCGGCCGCAACCCCGACCTGTGCTGCTACCTGCGCAAGGTGGAGCCCCTGAACCGGGCTCTGGAGCCGTACCTGGCGTGGATCTCCGGCATCCGCCGCGACGAGTCGGCCAGCCGTACGGACACCAAGGTCGTGGAGTGGGACGCCAAGCGGCAGATGGTGAAGGTCAACCCGATCGCCGCCTGGACGCAGGAAGAGGTCGACAACTACATCGCCGACAACGGCGTGTTGATCAACCCGTTGCACTACGACAACTACCCCTCGATCGGCTGCGCGCCGTGCACGCGGCAGGTCGCCGAGGGGGAGGACCCGCGCAGCGGCCGCTGGGCGGGGCTGGGGAAGGTCGAATGCGGCATTCACCTGTGATCCCCGGCAGGGGCCACGCCCTGTTGGCAGACGGGGCGGCCCCCGGCCGCGTGCCACTGGTGGCGGTGGCGCACGGGTCTCGCGACCCGCGGGCCGCCGCCACCGTGGCCGCGCTGCTGGACCGGGTGCGCCTGGCGCGGCCCGACGTGCCGGTACGGGTGGCGTACCTGGATCACTGCGCCCCTTCGATCGGGCAGGCGCTCGACGGGCTGGACGAGGCCGTGGTGCTGCCGCTGCTGCTCACCGAGGCGTACCACAGCCGGGTCGACCTGCCCGCGGCCCTGAACGAGGCCCGCGCGCGCGACCCGCGCCTGCGGGTGCGTTACGGCACGACGCTCGGCCCGCACCCGCTGCTGCCCGTC
>JABFVJ010000501.1 GCA_013362835.1 Nonomuraea sp.
GGCGCCGGCACGCTGAAGGACCTGTCGCTGGCGCTGTTCGTCGGCATGATCGTCGGCACGTACTCCTCGCTCTGCGTGGCCACGCCGATGCTGGTGACGCTCAAGGAGCGCGAGCCGAAGTACCAGGCCATCGCGCGCCGGCTCGCCTCCACCACGGGCAAGGGGGCGAAGGGTTCCAAAAGCGCGGCCGTAGCCAAGGGCTAGCCCGTACGGCAGCAGACGCCCCCGCCCGTTCAGGGTGGGGGCGTCGTCGCGTCCAGGACCTGCTGTGACGCGCTCGGGACGCTCCCGGGGCACCGTGTGCGTCCCGCGCGTTGGAGGACGTCAGGGGGCGTCTGAGGCCCGCACGGGTTCGGTGAGTGCCCGGAGTAGGCCATCATGGAGCGCGGCACCCCGCCGTGAGGAAGACGAAGGAAGCACGATGAGTGAGCTCAGCCAGCTGATCCTGGACCGGATCAGGGACGTCCCCGACTATCCCAAGCCGGGCGTGCTGTTCAAGGACATCACCCCGCTGCTCGCCGACCCGGTCGCGCTGTCGGCCGTGGTGGACGAGCTGGCCGGCCTGCGCCGCGTCGACAAGATCGTCGGCATCGAGGCCAGGGGCTTCATCCTGGCGGCCCCGGTGGCCTACCGGGCGGCGGCCGGGTTCGTCCCGGTGCGCAAGGCGGGGAAACTGCCTGCCGAGACGCTGGCGGAGTCCTACGATCTGGAGTACGGCTCGGCGACCATCGAGGTGCACAAGGACGCCTTCGCGCCGGGCGACCGGGTGCTCATCGTCGACGACGTGCTGGCGACCGGCGGCACGGCCAGGGCCACGGTGGAGCTCGTGGAGCGGGCCGGGGCCGAGGTCGTCGGCATCGCGGTGCTGATGGAACTGGCTTTTCTCAACGGGCGTGAGCGCCTGGGCGGAGTGGACGTGCACTCCCTCGTGATCGTCTGAACCCGGCCGGAGCAAGCCCAGGTTCGCCACCTGGATACACTGGGGGGATCTGGACTCGAACGTGAGGAGTCTGTGTGCCCCGTGATGTGGTCGTGCCCGACGTGACCGACGCTGGTAATGCCGAGGCGCCCGGCGTTCCTGCGGTGCGTCGTCGGCGATTTGGGGGTGGGGCCATGAATCCGGTGCTGGAGCCGCTGTTCCGCACGGTGCGTGCCACCCATCCCAAGGCCGACCTGCGCCTGATCGAGCGCGCCTACGACATGGCCGCCTACCACCACCGCGACCAGAAGCGGAAGTCGGGCGACCCCTACATCACCCACCCGCTGGCCGTGGCGACGATCCTGGCCGAGCTCGGCACCGACGACGAGACCCTGTGCGCGGCGCTGCTGCACGACACGGTCGAGGACACCGCCTACAGCCTCGACGAGCTGCGCGGCGACTTCGGCGACACGATCGGCTCGCTGGTCGACGGCGTGACCAAGCTCGACAAGGTCAAGTTCGGCGACGCGGCCCAGGCCGAGACCGTGCGCAAGATGGTCGTGGCGATGTCGCGCGACATCCGCGTGCTGATCATCAAGCTCGCCGACCGGCTCCACAACATGCGCACCATGCGCTACCTGCCCGAGCACAAGCGCCACCAGAAGTCCCGCGAGACGCTGGAGATCTTCGCGCCGCTGGCCCACCGGCTGGGCATGAACACGATCAAGTGGGAGCTCGAAGACCTCGCCTTCGCCATGCTCTACCCCAAGCGCTACGACGAGATCGCGCGCATGGTGTCGGAGCGGGCGCCGCGGCGCGACCTGTTCCTGCAGGAGGTCATCGAGAAGGTCTCCGGCGACCTGCGCGAGGCGAAGATCCGCGCGGTGGTCAAGGGCCGGCCGAAGCACTACTACTCGGTCTACCAGAAGATGATCGCCCGCGACGTCGCCTTCGACGACATCTACGACCTGGTGGGCATCCGGGTCCTCGTCGACAGCGTGCGCGACTGCTACGCGGCGCTGGGCACGATCCACGCGCGCTGGAACCCGGTCCCCGGCCGGTTCAAGGACTACATCGCGATGCCCAAGTTCAACATGTACCAGTCGCTCCACACGACGGTCATCGGCCCCGAGGGCAAGCCGGTCGAGCTGCAGATCCGCACCCACGCGATGCACCACAGGGCCGAGTACGGCGTGGCCGCCCACTGGAAGTACAAGGAGGAGGTCGGCGCTCCCGGCCCGACGGGCAAGGTCAAGCCGGGCAGCGACATGGCCTGGCTGCGTCAGCTGCTCGACTGGCAGAAGGAGACCTCCGACCCGGGCGAGTTCCTGGAGTCGCTGCGCTTCGACCTGTCGGTCTCCGAGGTCTACGTGTTCACCCCGAAGGGCCAGGTCATCGCCCTGCCCGAGGGCGCCACGCCGGTCGACTTCGCCTACGCCGTGCACACCGAGGTGGGCCACCGCTGCATCGGCGCCCGCGTCAACGGGCGCCTGGTGCCGCTGGAGTCGCGGCTCGGCAACGGCGACACGGTCGAGATCTTCACCTCCAAGTCGCCCGACGCCGGGCCCTCGCGCGACTGGCTGAAGTTCGTCAAGTCCGGTCGTGCCCGCAACAAGATCCGGCAGTGGTTCTCCAAGGAGCGCCGCGAGACCGCGATCGAGGCGGGCAAGGAGGCCATCGGCCGCGCCATGCGCAAGCAGGGCCTGCCGCTGCAGCGCCTGATGTCCGGCGAGGCGCTGCTGGCCCTGGCCCGCGACCTGCGCTACCCCGACGTGTCGGCCCTCTACGCGGCCGTGGGGGAGGGCCACGTCGCCGCGCAGGCGGTCGTGCAGAAGCTCGTGGCCTCGATCGGCGGCGTCGACAGCGCCGAGGAGGACATCGCCGAGACGTCCCTGCCGACCCGGCTGCGCGGCCGTCCGCGCGGGGGCGGCGGCGCGGGCGTCGTCGTGGCGGGCGACGCCGACGTGTGGGTACGCCTGTCCAAGTGCTGCACCCCGGTGCCCGGCGACGAGATCGTCGGGTTCGTCACCCGGGGCCACGGCGTGTCCGTGCACCGGGCCGACTGCACCAACGTCTCGCAGCTGCGGGAGCAGCCCGACCGGCTGGTCGAGGTGAGCTGGTCGCCGAGCGACGACAGCGTGTTCCTGGTGGCCATCCAGGTGGAGGCGCTCGACCGGCCGCGCCTGCTGTCCGACGTCACGCGCACCCTGTCCGACCAGCACGTCAACATCCTCAGCGCGTCCGTGACGACCTCGCGCGACCGGGTGGCGATCAGCAAGTTCACCTTCGAGATGGGCGACCCCAAACACCTGGGCCACGTGCTCAAGGCCGTCCGCAGCATCCAGGGCGTCTTCGACGTCTACCGGGTGAGCGGCGCGAGCGGCTGAGCCGCTAGCCCGACAGGCCGGGGAGGTTGACCACGATCGCCTCCTGCGTGTTGCGGGCGATCACCACCACGGCCTCCCGCGACGGGTCGGGGTTCTCCTCGCGGTGCGGGGTGTAGGGCGGCACGTAGACGTAGTCGCCGGGGGCCGTCTCCAGGCGGCGCTCGCGGCCGTCCTCCAGGAAGACGAAGCGCGGGTTGCCGCTGACCACGTAGATGGCCGTCTCGGAGGAGCCGTGGTGGTGGTCGGAGGAGCGCGTGGCGGGCGCGACGTGCGTCTGGCCCATCCACAACCCCGACGAGCCGGCCGTGGCGCCGCTGACGGCGGCCAGCCTGCGCATCCCGCCGCTCTGCGCCGTCTCTCCTGAGAGCTCCTGTGCGGCGATGTGACGCAGCGGGAGGTGGAACGGGTCGCCCTCGTCCCGATAGCCCTCCCACAGGCGCCCTCCGGCCCGTTCCAGGACGCCGGAGGCGACGGCGGACAGCCGCGCCGGGTCGGAGTGGGCCGACAGCAGCTCGTCGGCGAGCGCGGGGTCGTGCTCGCGCAGCTCGCGCAGCAGCCACTTGCCGTTGCCCTGCCACCTGCCGCCCACGTCGAGCGCCAGCCTGGCGGTCTCCTGGACCACCTGCCAGCGGATGAACAGCTGTTCGCCGGGGTCGGTCGCGCCGGCGAGGTCGTCGAGCAGGTCGGACAGGCCGTAGCGGGCGCGCTCGGCCCGGCTGCCGGCCAGGCCGCCGGGGCCGGCCGCGAGCCGCTCGCCCAGCAC
>JABFVJ010000232.1 GCA_013362835.1 Nonomuraea sp.
CTCCTTGGGCCAGCCGCGCTCCACGCCCTCGCACCCGTCCGGCGTGGCGGCGTCGTGGGAGAAGTGG
Organism: Nonomuraea sp.; assembly: GCA_013362835.1. Next base: position 68 of record JABFVJ010000232.1, read on the forward strand.
GCGTCGGCGGGGTTGCGGCCGAAGACGTGGTCGATCTGCCCGGCCGCGATCCGGCGCAGCGCCGCCTGCCTGGCGGGGTCGCCGTCGAGCACGCGGGCGGCGGCGAGGGCGGCGGCGGGCAGCCCGGCGACGTTCCCCGGCTCGTTGAACTCAGGGATGATCCACAGCGAGTCTGAATATTTCCGGAAATCCCACATGTTCTGCGACCTGGCGATAGCCACGTCCGCCCACTGCTCGATCTTGGCGCGCAGCGCCGCCGATGGGTAGCGCTCGGCGTAGTAGGCCAGCGACTCCATTGTGACGTGCTCGCTCATCCGCTGGCCCTTGGTGGTGGCCGGGTCGGTCCAGTCGAGGTTCGCCACCAGCCAGTCCACCTGGGCGCGGGCGGCGTCGAGGTGACGCTGCGCGCCGGGGAGCCCGTCACGCTTCGCCACGTCGTACATCATCAGGTTGGGCACGATCGAGTGGCCGGGCGGGAGCATGCCCTTGCCGGTGCCGACGATCGTGTACGTCTGGAACAGGTCGGCGCTGTGCGGCAGGTCGTACCAGTTCCAGCGGTCGCGGGCGGATTCGCCCCACAGAGCGGTCAGGTGGTCGCGGGCCTTGACGTACTGGGCACGCGGGATCCACCTCTCCAGATGCGGATAGGCGTGCACGAACCAGGCGAGCTGCTCCTTCAGCAGGTCGTGGTTGACCTTGCCCTGGAGGTAGAGGTCGACGCCCCAATTGATCAGCTTGACGATCTCCGGCGCGTCGGCGGCGGCGGGGATCGCCAGGCCGTCGTAGCGGCCGGTGCCGGGGGCGCGGGTGAGTGCGTCCGGGTTGGACAGGTAGAGCTCGATCAGGCTCTGCAGCGAGAACGAGAACTGGTGGTCGTCCCGCCAGGCCACGCCCGTGTTGCCCCGGTTGCAGCGCGGCCCCTTGGGATCGGTGAAGACCATCTTGGTCGCGTCACCGTGGGCGCAGCGGGTCTGCTCCATGAAGTCCACCGCCCGCTGGATCGCCACCCGATAAGTCCAGTACGGCCCGATCCCGAACGGGTGCGACGTGCCACCGCTCACCACGGCCACGTACGGGCCCGCCGAGGCCGGGCGGAAGGCGGTGAAGTCGCCCACGCCGCCCTTGACCGTGCCGCCGAACACCACGGAACCGTCCTGGGTGATCGTGAACGGCGTCCCGTCGGCCGCGCCGGGAGCGGTGAACCGTTTGGGGCCGGTCAGGTCGTAGCCGCTCTGGTTGACCAGGACGTCCTGGTGCGGCGCGGTCGAGCGCAGCCGTACGGCGTCGGCCCTGGTGACCTTGCCCGCCGTGACGGCGGTGACGGTGAGGTCGAGCGTGTCGCCCACGGCCAGCGTCACCGTGCCGAGCGGGTGCCAGGCGTCGCCGAAGGCGGCCTGGTTCGCCTTGACCCGCGTCTGCCCCCAGGAGTAGAGCACGGCGGGGTCGTTGACGTCGGAGGAGGCGGGGATCCAGACGTCCAGGGAGAAGTCGCCGGCCGCCGGAGCGGTGAGCGTCCAGGTGGCGGTCGCGCCGGTCTCCCTGGTGAAGCGGGTCGTGCCGTTGAGGTGACCGGTGCGCTGGGCCTGCGTCCAGGCGCCGGTCTCGCGGTAGCCGGGGTCGCGGGTGGTGACCACGGCCTGGACCGGGCCCGGCGCGGCCTGGGCCGGGACGGCCACCAGCAGAGCGGACAGTAAAGACAACACGGGTAAGGCGCGATGCAGGTGTGCGAACATGGCGGAACCACCTCTGTCGGGAAGGGCACGGGGTGTACGGAAGCCGCCCGGCGACCCGGACGCCCGGGGAGTTCCCCGGACGCGCCCCCCAGGGAATTGCCGTTCCCATGGGCGCGGGTCCCCTGCCGGGCGGTTCTCCTACTTCTGCAGCGGCTTGGCGGTCTCGGCCGCCTTGGCCAGCGCGTCCTTGGCCGACGACCGGCCGACGAGCACGGCCTGCACCTGCTCGGCGATGGCGGACTCGATCTGGGAGTACCCGGCGTACCGCCAGAACGGGTTCGCCGTGGCGGTCTTGGTGATCTTCTCGGTCCACTCGGTGGTGAACGCGTCGCCCGCGACCTTCGGGTCGGCGAGCCCGGCGGTCGTGGTGGGCGGCAGCTTCACCTTCTCGAAGAAGGAGGCCACGGTGGCGGTGTCGGAGGTCGCGTACGAGGCGAAGTCGGCCGCCGCGTCGGCGCCCTCGCCGTCGACGACCACGATCACGTGCCCCCACAGCAGCGCCTGCGGCGCGTCGCCCGCCTTGAGCACCGGCCTGGCCAGCGGCGCCATCTTCTCGGCCAGCGACTTGTCCGGCGACTGGCTCGCCACCACGCCCCGCGTGATGATCGCGTCGTCGTAGAAGGCCGCCTTGCCCTGGGCGAACAGCGCGCGGGCGTCGAACCGGTCCACGTCGGGGGCGATCAGCTTGCCGTCGTAGAGCTTCTTGTACCACTCGACGGCCGCCACCGACGCGTCGTCGCCGACCGTGATCGTGTCGCCCTCCAGCAGCGGGCTGCCGAACGTGCGCATCCACGGCAGGATGTCCTTGAGCTGGGCCGCCTTGGTCGCCGCCGCGTACGGCGTGATGCCGCCGCCCAGCTTGGCCACCGCGCGCAGCGCCGCCTCGAACTCCTCGATCGTCGCCGGCATGGTCTCGACGCCGGCCTTCTTCAGGAGCTCGGTGTTGGCGACCAGCCCGATGGAACCGGTCGTCCACGGCAGCCCGAGCTGCTTGCCGCCGAACTGCCCGCTGCTCAGCGCCACGTCGGTGTAGCCGCCCTTGGCCGCCTGCGGCCCGAGGTCACGCAGCTTGCCCATGGCCGCCATCGCGGCGAGCCAGGAGATGTCGAGCTGGATGGCCCCGGTGAGCTGACCCCCGCGCAGCTTGAGCGTCACCTGGTTCAGATACTCGTTGTACGGGAACGACGCCGTGTCGATCTTCACCTGCTTCGCCCCGGCGTACGCGTCCACGATGGCCTGCACGGCGGCCTTCTGGGCCTCCTCGTTCAGCGACCACGAGGTGAACCCGAACGTCTTGGCGGCCGCGTCGCCCTTCGGCGCGCCTCCTCCCGCGGCGTCCGGCGCGCAGGCGGCCACGGCGGCCCCGAGCGCGCCCAGGCCGAGCAGGCGGAAGGCGTCGCGGCGGTTGAGCGTGTTCATGTCTCTCCTACAGAAGGGGGATGGGGTCAGCCCTTGACCGCGCCCGCCGTCAGCCCGCCGACCAGGTACCGCTGCAGGAACATGAACGCGGCGATGACCGGGAGCGAGACGACGAAGGACGCGGCCATCAGGTCTGGCCAGGCGGTTTGGAACTCCCCGAGATAGGTGTGCACCAGGCCGGGCGGCAGCGTCTGCCGGTCCGGGTCGGTGAGGGTGAGCGCGAAGATGAAGTCGTTCCACGCCCGTACGAACGCGAACAGCCCGGCCGCCACCAGCCCCGGCGCGGCCAGGGGCAGCGCGATCCGGTGCAGGGTGCGCCAGCGCGAGGCGCCGTCGATCGCGGCCGCCTCCATCAGCGTCGACGGCACGGTGTCGAAGATGCCCTTCAGCATCCACACGCACAGCGGCAGCGTGAACGTGGTGAACGACAGGATCAGCGCCCCGTAGCCGCCGAGCAGGCCCGAGGCGCTGAAGACGGCGTACAGGGTGATCAGCAGCAGCGCCTGCGGGAACAGCTGCGAGGCGAGCACGAGGTGCATCAGCGACTTGCGCCCCCGGTAGCGGAACTTGGAGAACGCGTAGGCCATGTACGCCGACACGATCACGCTGAGGAACGCTGTGACGATCGACACGATCACGCTGTTGACCAGGTAGCCGAAGAGCTGTTCGTTCTCGGCGAGCTTGGTGAAGTGGTCGAGGGTGACCTCGGTGGGGAACAACGACGGCGGGAAGCTGAACGCCTTGTCGTCGGGCGTGAACGCGGTGACGACCAGCCAGTAGATCGGCGCCATCCCGAACAACCCGATGACGGCCACGGCGATCCAGGCGGCGGCGCGGGAGCGGGGCCGGCGCCGCCGTTCGGCGCGCGAGAGCGGGACCGGGCGGGTCAGCGTGGCCGTCATGCGTTCTCCTTGCGCAGGTAGAAGGCCATCAGCACGAGCAGCAGGAGCATCCACAGGCCGCCGAGCGCGGTCGCGTGCCCGAGGTCGAAGCCCTTGAACGCGGTGTCGTACACGGCCACCGCGAAGGTCTTGGTCGCGCCGGCCGGGCCGCCGCCGGTCAGGACGTAGATGGTGTCGAAATGCTGGAAGTTCCAGATGAACTCCAGCAGGAACGCGATCCCGGCGATCGCCCGCATGTGCGGCACGGTCACCGACAGGAAACGGCGGATCGCGCCCGCGCCGTCGACCGAGGCGGCCTCGTGCAGCTCCTTGGGCATCGTCTGCAGGCCGGCCAGCAGCATGACCATCATCCAGGGGAAGCTGGCCCACGTCTTGGTGACGATCACCGCGAGCATCGCCGTGCCGGGCTCGCCGAGCCAGCTGATGTGCGTGCCGAGCAGGCCGTTGAGCACGCCGTAGTTGGCGTTGAAGATCCACAGCCACAGGAAGGAGACCACGACGCCGGGGATCACCCACGGGAACAGGAACACGCCGCGCAGCCAGCCGGGCAGACCGGAGTCGAGCGCGAGGGCGAGGGCGTACCCGATCACGAAGGGGGCGATCGTCGCGCCGATCGTGAACACCAGCGTGTTGCGCAGCACCGGCCAGAAGTCGCCGCCGAGCAGGTCGGCGAAGTTGGACAGGCCGACGAACGCCCGGCCGGGCTGCACGAGGCTCTGCTCGAAGAAGCCGGTGACCAGCGCGGACACCAGCGGGTACGCGATGATCGCGAGGAACAGGGCCAGGCCGGGGACCATCAGCAGCCAGGCGAACTGGCCGTCGGTCAGCCGCCTCCCGGCGCCGGGCGCGCTCATGACGTGGCCACGACGGCGTGCATCGGGCCGACGTAGCCGAGGCCGATGCTGATCGAGTCGGCGGTCTCGATCACCGTACGGGCGAGCTCGCCCTCGCGGGCGTCCAGGTCGATCGCCGACAGCGGCCCCGAGATGGAGATCGCCGCGACGACCGCGCCCGACATGTCGCGGATCGGCGCGGCCACGCAGGCGCGGCCGAAGGCCAGCTCCTCGACCTCGGTCGCGTAGCCCCGGCCGACCACCGCCGCGAGCTCCTCGTCGAGGCGCTCGTGGGTGACGATCGTCCTGGAGGTGAACGGCCGCAGCTCGGGCAGCAGCGCCCGCCGCTCGGCCGGGCCGAGCCCGAGCAGCAGGCACTTGCCGATGCCGGTCGCGTACAGCGGCTTGCGCTGCCCGGTCAGCACGAACGACCTCGGGGCCAGCCTGCCTTCGAAGTTCAGCAGGTAGAACATGGACTCGTCGCGCCGGACCGCCACGTTGACGCCGAGGCCGAGCGCGGCGGCGAGGTCCTGGGCGACCTGACGGGCCTCGCGGTGCACCGGGTTCTGGTTCAGCGCGACGCCGCCGAGCGTGATGGGCGCGGTGCCGAGCCGGTAGAGGCCGCTCACCTCGTCGCGTTCGACGAACTCCAGCGTCTCCAGCGTGGCCAGCAGCCGCGACGCGGTCGAGGTGCCGAGCCCGGTGGCCTTGGCGACGTCGGACACGCGCAGCTCCGGCCGCCCGTTCAGGAACGCCCGCAGGACGGAGATCGCCCGTTCCACGCTCTGATTGTTGCTCTGATCGGAAGCCACCCTGTCTCCATTGCAATTGACTTGCACTATGTGGGATCGTCCTGCACATGCCGCAAATCCGTCAAGTGCGTTGTTTCCCGGTGAAGGTCCGGCACCACGACGCCTACCTCGGGACGCCCGCCCAGGAGGAGGGCTACTTCGTCCGGCCGCCCTGGCGCAGCCTCTACTCCGCCCGGTTCGAGACCCTGCTCGTCGCGATCACCAGCGACGACGGCACCACCGGGTGGGGCGAGGCGCTGGCGCCGGTCGCGCCCGAGGTGCCCGCCGCGATCGTCGAGCGGCTGCTCGCGCCGGTGCTGATCGGCGAGGACCCGACGCGGGTGCGCCCGCTGTGGGAGCGGCTCACCGGCCTGATGCGCGAGCGCGGCCACCTCACCGGGCACCAGGCCGACGCGCTCGCCGCCGTCGACATCGCCCTGTGGGACCTGACCGGCCGCCTCACCGGCCGCTCGGTCGCCTCCCTGCTCGGGGGCGCCTTCCGTACGGACGTCCCCGTGTACGTGAGCGGCCTGCCGAAGCCGTCCGACGACGAACGCGCCGAGCTGGCCCGTGAATGGGCCGCCAAGGGCGCGACCATGGTCAAGCTGCACCTCGGGCACGGCGTCGAGGAGGACCTGGCCACGTACGACGCGGTCGCCGCCTCCGGCCTGCGCGTGGCGGTCGACGCCCACTGGGTGTACGACGTCCCCCAGGCCGTACGGCTGGCCCGCGGCCTGGCCGAACGCGGCGCGCTGTTCCTGGAGGCCCCGCTCGCGCCCGAGGACGTCGAAGGCCACCGAGACCTGGCCCGCCGCGCCGACCTGCCGATCGCCGTCGGCGAGACCCTGCGCAACCGGTACGAGTTCGCCCACTGGCTCGGCCGGCGCGCCCTCGGTCTCGCCCAGCCGGACGTGGGGCGTACCGGGATCACCGAGCTGATGTCGATCGCCGAGCTGGCCGCGGCGCACCACGTACGGGTCGCGCCGCACCACTCGACCGGGCTCGGGATCGCGCTCGCCGCCGGGATCCACGTGAGCGCGGCGCTCGGCAACCTGGCCTTCTTCGAGTACCAGCCCACCACCTGCGAGGTCGCCGGGTCGATCCTGACCGCGCCGCTGCCCGGCGACGCGACCGGCTTCCCCGTGCCCACCGGCCCCGGCCTCGGCGTGGACGTCAACCCCGAAGCACTGTGAACGGAGACATTTCGTTGGTTCTGTCAGGACTCATCCCCATCCTCGCCACGCCCTTCACCGACGGGGGCGAGCTGGACCTGCCGAGCCTGCGGCGGCTCACCGAATGGCAGCTCGCGTCGGGCGCCGACGGGGTGGCCGTGTTCGGGATGGCGAGCGAGGGCTTCGCGCTGACCGCCGCCGAACGCGTGCGCGTGCTCGCGGAGGTGCGGGCGGTGGCCGGCTCCGCGCCCGTGGTCGCCGGGGTGGGGGCGACCAGCACCGCCACGGCGCTCGAACAGGCGCTCGCCGCCGTGGACGGGGGCGCGGACGCGCTCATGGTGCTGCCGCCGTACCTGGTCAGGCCCACCGGCGGGCAGCTCGTGGACTTCTACGGCGAGATCGCGGCGCGGGCCGGGGCCGGCGTCATGGTCCAGGACGCGCCGGGGGCGACCGGGGTGAGCATGCCCGAGTCCCTGATCGTCGAGCTGAGCAAGCTGGACGGCGTGACGTCGGTCAAGGTCGAGGCGCCGCCGACCGCGCCCAAGGTCGGGGCGGTGGCGGCGGGCGTGCCCGACGGGTTCGCGGTGTTCGGCGGCCAGAACGCGCTGTTCTGCCTGGAGGAGTACGCGCTCGGCGCGGTCGGGACGATGCCCGCCTGCGAGTTCACCGACCTGCTCGCCCCGGTGCTCGCCGACTGGGCGGCCGGGCGTACGGCGGAGGCGCGGGCCGGGCACGCCGCCCTGCTGCCGCTGATCCGCTTCGGCATGCAGCCCGGCCTGGCCTGGGCCGTGCACAAGGAGGTCCTGGTCCGCCGCGGCCTGATCACCTCGGCCGCCGTACGCTCCCCGGCCCGCCCCCTCGACCCGGCCAGCCGCACCCTCCTCGACGACCTCACGGCGGTCCTCCGGTGACCGCCCCGACCCCGCCCGGCCCGACCCCGACCGGCCCAACCCCGACCGGCCCGACCCCGACCGGCTCGTCCCCTTCCGGCCCGCCCCCTTCCACCCCAACCCCGTCCGGACCCTCGCCGAAAGGGCGCGGGGTGCTGCTCGCGGGCGGGAACTCGCCGATCGGCCTGGCCATCGCGGAGACGTTCGCCGGGCAGGGCGACCGGGTGGCCGGGATCGGGCTGGAGCCGTGCGACGACCCCGCCTACACCGGCTTCCTCGTGCGCGACTGCGCGGCGCCCGCCCAGGCGGCGGAGGCCGTGGCGGCGGCGGACGCATTGCTCGGCGGCCTGGACGTGCTGGTGCTGGCGACCGCCGTGATGCCGGTCGCGCCCGTCGTGTCCACGACCGACGAGCAGTGGCGTACGGCCATCGGCGCCACCCTGGACGTGGCCTTCCACCTGTGCCGCGCCGCGCTGCCCCTGATGCGGCCGGGCGGCGCGGTCGTCGCGGTCGGCTCGGTCAACTCCTTCCTCGCCGCCCCCGGCCTGCCCGCCTACGCCGCCGCCAAGGGCGGCCTGGACGCGTTCGTCCGCCAGCTGGCCCTGGAGTACGGCCCCGCCGGCATCCGGGTGAACTCGGTCGCCCCCGGCCTGATCGGCGGCGACGACCTGGAGAACGCGGCCGAGGGCTACCCGCTCGGCCGTACCGGCACCGCGCGGGACGTGGCAGGGGCGGTCGCGTTCCTGGCCTCTCCGGCGGCGGCGTTCGTCACCGGCGTGGTGCTCCCCGTGGACGGCGGCCTGTCGATCGCGTCGCCCGCCGCCTTCCTCCGCCCCGACCTGCGCGAACGATTCCTCAGCGGGAGGCCGCCGGGCGGAGCAGCGCCCGCTTGAGGATCTTGCCCGTGTGGCTCATCGGCAGCTCGTCGGCCACCGAGACGTGCCGGGGGTACTTGTAGGCGGCCACCCGCTCCTTGACGAAGTCGCGCAGCTCCTCGCAGGTCACCGGGGCGCGCAGGGCCACGACGGCCTCGATCTCCTCGCCGAGCTCCGGGTGCGGCACGCCGATGACGGCCGCCTGGCGCACCGCCGGGTGCTCGTACAGGACCTCCTCGACCTCGCGCGGGTAGACCGTGTAGCCGCCGCGGATGATCACCTCGCGGCGGCGGCCGACCAGGTAGAAGAAGCCGTCGTCGTCGGCCCGGCCGAGGTCGCCGGTGTGGAACCAGCCGTCCCGTACGGCCTCGGCGGTGGCCTCGGGGTCGTTCCAGTAGCCCTTCATCACGTTCGGGCCGCGTACGGCGATCTCCCCGATCGAGCCGGGCGGGACCTCGCGCCCGTCCTCGCCGACCACCTTCATCTCCACGCCCCTGATGGGCCGCCCGATCGACCCGGGACGGCGGCCGTCGCCGCCCCGGTTGGCCGACACCACCGGCGAGGTCTCGCTCAGCCCGTAGCCCTCCACGATCAGGCAGCCGAACCGGCTCTCGTAGGCACGCAGCACGTCGAGGGGGAGTGCGGCGCCGCCGGAGACGCAGACGCGCAACATCGACAGATCGGACGCGCCCGGATGGTCGAGCAGCGCGATGTACATGGTCGGCACGCCCTGGAAGACGGTGACGCCGTCGCGTCTGACGACCTCCAGCGCGCGGCCGGCCTCGAACCGGCGCAGCAGCGTCAGCCGCGCGCCCGCCCGCACGGTCGCGTTCAGCGAGCACGTCTGGCCGAACGTGTGGTAGAGCGGCAGCGCCCCGAGCACCACGTCGTCCACGCCGAGCCCGTGCATGCGGGCGATGGCGGCCGCGTTGCCGCCCAGGTTCGCGTGGGTCAGCTCGACGCCCCGGGGCCGGCCGGTCGTGCCGGAGGTGTAGTGGATGACGGCGGTGCCGTCGGCGGCCGTACGGGCGATCTCGTGCTCGGCCGTGACGCCGCGCAGCAGCCTGCGGAACTCGCCCGGCACCACGAAGAAGCAGTCCGCGCCCGTGCCGGACGTGCCCGCCTCGGCGGTCTCGGCGAAGGCGTGCCAGGCGACCAGCAGCCGGGCCCCGCAGTCGGCCAGGTACGCCGCGATCTCCCGCCGCTTCAGCAGCGGGTCGAGCGGCACGACCACGGCGCCCGCCCGCAGCACCCCGTAGTAGACGACGCCGAACTCGGGCACGTTCGGCAGCATGATCGCGACCCGGTCGCCCGCGCCGATGCCGCGCCCGCGCAGCAGTCCCGCCACTCGCGCGCTGAGCTGGTCGAGCGCGCCGTACGTGAGCACGGACTCGTCCAGCGTGAGCGCCGCCCTGCCACCGAGCCGCGCGGCGGCGGTGTGGAGCCAGTCAGCGAGATTCATGCAAAGACCGTACGTCTGATCTCCCAGGCCCCTCATTGGTCGCGGTGGCCAGTCTTTCCCGGCCGGAGTTGGTGGGCAGCGCGTCGTGCAGGGCGATGGCCACGAGCAGTTCGACGAGGTCGTTGATCGAGCGCAGGCTGCGCCCGGTGCGCTCGCAGATCCGGCGCAGCCGGTACTGGGCGGTGTTGGGGTGGATCTGCAGCTGCTCGGCGGCGGCCCGCAGGTTGAGGTCGGCGGCGGCGAACGCCCTGATCGTCGCGGTCAGCACGCCGCCGCGCGCCCGGTCCTCGGCGAGCAGCGCGGTGATGCGCGGGTCCACCAGGTGCCGCGCGGTGTCGTCGGCCTTCAGCGCCAGATACTGGAACGGCGTGATGCGCGGCAGCGCCGCCACGCCGCCGTCCTCGGGCACGAAGTCCAGCACGGTCCGCGCCTCCTGGTAGGCCGCCGGGACGCGGTCGATGCCGGCCGCGACCGTGCTGATGCCCATCGCCAGCCTGATCCCCTCGCCCTGCAGGCCCTCCAGCACGTGCTGCAGCCGGTCGCACAGCTCGCCGGGGTCGCCGCCCGTACCGAGCACGGGGATGGCCACGATCTCCGACTGCCGCACGACCGACAGCGTCCTGGTGCCGTTGTCGCCGATCCTGGCGATGGCCGCGCAGGCCGCGTGCATGGCGTCGGCGCCCCGGTCGGGCCCCGAGGCCACGGGCGCCGGCGGGCCGAGCACCAGCGCTACCACCACGAGCAGCGGCGTACGCGCGTCGGGGCACAGGCCGTGGGACTGCGCGGCGGCGAGCTCCCTGCCGCTCGTCGGCACCTCGCCGGCCAGCAGGGTCTCCAGCAGGTCGCGGCTCTCCCGCACGGCTTCGGCGGCCGCGTACTGCTGGAACTCCATGTACGCGTTGGCCGCGTGCGTACTGGCGAAGTCGCAGTACCGCATCAGCGGCGTGGCCAGCGACAACGCCGCCTCCCGCGCGGCGAACGCGGAGCCCGCCCGCTCGACCACCGCCTCCCAGAACACCTGCTGCCCGACCCTGAACGCGTTGATGTAGTCGGCCAGCGCCACCCCCGCCCTGGCCCGCCGCATGGCCGCCCGCCGGGTGAAGGAGATGTCCTCGAACCTGACCGTGCGCTCCTCCATCAGCACGGCCAGCTTGGCCCGATAGTGCTTGACCACCTGGTCGCGCACGTCGGTGTGGAAGGCCGTGTCCCGCTCCGCGTACGCGGGGATCTCCAGCCGCATGGTGGCGACGGCGGCGTCCGCCAGGTCGCCGACGTGGTCGAGAAGCTCGGAGATGATCCTCGCGCGTTCAGCGCGGACCGTTTCCGCCGTGCTGAGACCAGTGGACATGCCGGGATGATCCATGGCCCTCGCCGCACGGTCAACGGGTCGTGACCGGTCCGAGACCCAGGCTGTGCTCAGAGGACAACTCCCCTGGAACATCTTGGGTGTCCGTGCCCAATGCGGCCCGTGACGGCGCGATCCTACGCTGAGGCCAGCTTCAGAACATTGTTCTCCAGGAGGCCGGATGCTGGAGGTGCGCGATCTCACCGTCCGCTTCGGCGGCATCACGGCGCTGGACGGCGTGGGCTTCGAGGTGCGGCGCGGGCAGCTCGCCGGGCTCATCGGCCCGAACGGCGCGGGCAAGACCACCCTGTTCAACTGCCTGACCCGGCGGCACGACGCCGACGCGGGGACCATCACGTACGAGGGCGAGGACCTGACCGCCGTGCCGCCGTACGCCGTCGCCCGGCTCGGCATCGCCAGGACGTTCCAGAACCTCGGCCTGTTCCCGCGCCTGTCCGTACGCGACAACGTGCTGGTCGGCGCGCACCACCGGGGCCGCGCCGGCTTCCTCGCCGCCGGACTGCGGCTGCCCGGCGTCGGCCGCGAGGAACGCGCGCTGCGCGCCGACGCCGACACGGTCCTGGAACGCCTGGACCTGACCCACGTGGCCGGACACCCGGCGGCCGGGCTGCCGTTCGGCACGCTCAAACGGGTCGAACTCGCCCGCGCCCTCATCGCCAGACCCCGCCTGCTGCTGCTCGACGAGCCGGTCAACGGCCTGAACGCGGCCGAGGTCGAGGAGTTCGCCGGCACCCTGCGGGCCATCCGCGACGAGTACGACCTGACCGTGGTCGTGGTCGAGCACCACATGGGCTTCGTCATGGGCCTGTGCGAGCGCATCGTCTGCCTCGACTTCGGCCGCAAGATCGCCGAAGGGCCACCGGCCGAGGTCCAGCGCGACCCCGGCGTCATCGAGGCGTACCTGGGGACGGCCGTGAGCGAGCAAAGCGAGCGAACAATCAAACACAGCAGCGGACCGCTCATACGCCCGACGGAGGAGGGCGTATGAGCGAGCTCGTGGTCGAGGGGTTGTCCGCCGGGTACGGCGACGTCAAGGTGCTGCACGACGTGCGGCTGACCGTGGGCCAGGGCGAGATCTGCGCGATACTCGGCCCCAACGGCGCCGGCAAGACGACCCTGCTGCGCGCCCTGTCCGGCATGGTCAAGGCACGCGGCACCGTCCGGCTCGGCGGCGCCGATCTGGCCGGGCGCCCGCCCGACGCGCTCGCCAGACGCGGCGTCGCGCACGTCCCCGAGGGGCGCGGCACGTTCATGCCGCTGACCGTCGAGGAGAACCTGCGGCTCGGCGCGTTCGTCCGGCGCGGCAGGGCCGCCGTCGAGGAGGACCTGAGCCGGATCTACACCTACTTCCCGGCGCTGAAGAGCCGGCTCGGGCAGGCCGCGGGCAGCCTCAGCGGCGGCGAGCAGCAGATGCTGGCCATCGGCCGCGCCCTCATGCTGCGGCCCAGGCTGCTGCTGCTCGACGAGCCGTCGCTCGGCCTCGCGCCGCTGGTCACCCGCGAGCTGTTCCGCATCGTACGGACCATCAACCAGGAGGAGCGGACCACCGTGGTCGTCGTCGAGCAGAACGCCCACCTCGCCCTCGGCATCGCCCAGCAGGCGCACGTCCTGGAGACCGGCCGGATCGTGCTGTCGGGCACGGCGGCCGAGATCCGGGCCGACGAGCAGGTCGCCCAGTCCTACCTCGGGTACCGGGTATGAGCGGCTTCCTGCAGCAGGTCGTCGAGGGGCTCGGCGCGGGCGCCATCTACGCCAGCCTGGCGCTGGCCCTGGTCCTGATCTACCAGTTCACCGGGATCGTGAACTTCGCGCAGGGCGAGCTGGCCATGTTCTCGACGTACGTGGCCTGGCAGTGCGTGGCCGCCGGGCTGCCGTTCTGGCTCGCGCTCGCGCTCACGCTCGCGGTGTCGTTCGCCGGGGGCATGCTCATCGAACGCGTCATCATCCGGCCCGTCGAAGGCGCGCCCGAGCTGACGCTCGTGATCGTCACCGTGGGCCTGTTCATCTTCGTCAACGCCGCCGCCGGCTGGATCTGGACGTTCCTCATCAAGGACTTCCCGAACCCGTTCCCCAAGGGCGCGCTGGAGCTCGGCGGGGTCGGCGTCAGCTACTCGACGCTCGGCGTGCTCGGCGTGGTCGCGCTGGTCATGGGCCTGCTCTACCTGCTGTTCCAGCACACCAAGATCGGGCTCGGCATGCGCGCGGTGGCCGCGAACCCCGAGTCGGCGCGCCTGGTCGGCATCCGGGTCGGCTGGACGCTCGCGCTCGGCTGGGGCCTGGCCGCCACGGTCGGCGCGGTGTCGGGGGTGCTGGTCGCGCCGCTGCTGTTCCTGGAGCCCAACATGATGGGCGGCGTCCTCATCTACGCCTTCGCCGCGGCCACGCTCGGCGGGTTCGACAGCCCGCTCGGCGCGGTGGTCGGCGGCCTGATCGTCGGGGTCGCCGAGACGCTGGCCGGGGCGTACGTCGGGGTCGTGGGCCCCGACCTCAAGGTGGGCGTGCCCCTGGTGATCATCCTCGGGGTGCTCCTGCTACGCCCACGCGGCCTGTTCGGCAGAGCGGTGGTGGAGCGGGCATGAGCCTCAAGGAGTCGGTCGACGTGAACGCCACGCCCGCGCGAGCCGGGACCGCGCTGCCGCGCCGCCGCTGGATCATCGCCCTCGTGGCGGCCGCCGTCCTGTGTTACGCGCCCTTCCAGCTCGTGCCCTTCCACGTCTTCCAGCTCACCATGGTCATGATCTACGCGGTCGCGCTGCTCGGCCTGAACCTGCTGGTCGGGCACGCCGGGCAGATCTCCCTCGGGCACGGCGCGTTCTTCGCGGTCGGGGCGTACGCCGCGGCGATCATGCTCGACCGCTGGGACGCGCCCTACCCGCTCACGCTGCCGGTGGCGGCGGCGGTCACGTTCGTGCTCGGGCTGGCGCTCGGCGTGCCCGCGATGCGGCTGCGCGGGCTCTACCTGGCGCTCGTGACGCTGGCCATCGCGATCTTCCTGGTGCCGCTGCTCAAGCGGTTCGAGGACGTGACGGGCGGCTCGATGGGCCTGACGCTGCCCAAGCCGCAGCCGCCCGCCTGGACCGGCCTCGCCGAGGACCAATGGTTGTACTTCCTCGCGCTGGCCGTCGCCGCCGCCGCGTTCTGGCTGGCCCGCGGCCTGCTGCGGTCGCGCGTCGGCCGGGCGCTGCACGCGCTCCGCGACGACGAGGGCGCGGCCGAGGTCATGGGGGTGCGGCTGTCGTCGTACAAGACGCTCGCCTTCGCCTGGAGCGCGATGTTCGCCGGGGCCGCCGGGTGCCTGTACACGTGGGTGATCGGGTTCGTCTCGCCGGACTCGTTCGTCGTCACGCTCTCGATCACGCTGCTCGCCGGGCTCGTCGTCGGCGGCCTCGGCTCCCTGTACGGCCCGCTGCTCGGCGCCCTGTTCGTGATGTTCGTCCCGAGCATCTCCCAGGACGTCAACGAGGCCGCCCCCGGCGTCATCTTCGGCCTGCTGATCATCGCCGTCATGTACGTCGCCCCCACGGGCCTGGCCGGCCTGGCCGAGCGCCTGATCAAGAAGGTTTCCCGGAAGGAGTAAAGGGATGCGTGTATCTGCGATCGGCTGTACGGCGCTGCTCCTGCTGGCCGTCGCCGCCTGCGGGGGACGAGGAGGCGGCGACACCGGAGGTACGACGGCGTCGGGCAAGTGCCAGGGCCAGAACACCACCGGCATCACCGACAAGACCATCAAACTGGGCGGCATCTACCCGCTGTCCGGCCCCGCCTCCGCCTACGGCGACATCCCGAAGGGCATCAAGGCGTACTTCGACTACGTCAACGCCGAGAAGGGCGGCATAGGCGGGCGCAAGGTCGAGTTCGTGGTCCGCGACGACGGCTACCAGCCGCCCAAGGCGGTCGAGGAGGCCCGCAGGCTCGTCGAGCAGGAGCAGGTGTTCGCGCTCTTCCAGACGCTCGGCACCCCTTCGACCACCGCCACCTGGGACTACACCAACCAGCGCAAGGTCCCGCAGGTCTTCGTCGCCACCGGCGCGTCCAAGTGGGGCACCGACACGGCGCATCCGTGGACGATCGGCTGGCAGCCCAACTACGTCTCCGAGGCCCGCGTCTACGCCGCCTACCTCAAGCAGGAGAAACCCGACGCCAAGGTCGCCGTCCTCTACCAGAACGACGACTTCGGCAAGGACCTGTTCGGCGGCTTCAAGCGGGCCATCGAGGGCACCGGCGTCAAGGTCGTGGCCGAGCAGAGCTACGAGGTCTCCGACCCCAGCGTCGAACCCCAGATGCGCAACCTCGCCGCCTCCAAGGCCGACGTGTTCCTGAACGTCACCACCCCCAAGTTCGGCTCCCAGGCCCTCGCCGCCGACGCCAAGCTCACGAACTGGAACCCGCTGCACATCGTCAACAACGTCGCCGCCTCGATCACCGTGCTCAAGCCCGTCGGCTTCGAGAACGTCCAGGGCGTCGTGTCCGCCACGTACTACAAGGACCCGAACGACCCGCAGTGGCAGAACGACCCCGAGATGACCCTCTACCGGCAGAAGATGCAGCAGTACGCCCCCGGCGCCGACCCGAACGTGCCCTACCACACCTTCGGCTGGGCGGTCGCCAACAGCTTCCACAAGGCCATGGACGCGGCCGCGTGCCCCACCCGCGAGGGCCTGCGCGACTCGATGCGCGACCTCAAGGGCGTCAAGATCGACATGCTGCTGCCCGGCGTGACGCTGGACACCGGCTCGGGCGACGGCTTCCCGATCGAGTCGATGCAGCTCATGAAGTTCAAGGGTGAGCGGTGGGAGCTGTTCGGCCAGGTGATCGACACCCGCAAGGAGTTCGGGCCGCTCACCGGGTGATGGTGCCCGCCCTGACCAGCCAGTCGACCGCCTCCGCTATCGCCTCCAGCGAGGTGTGGCGGGGGCGGTGACCGAGCATGCGCTCGGCCTTGTCCATGCTGCAGTGGGGACTGTGCGCGATGTGGTCATAGGTGATGCGGGCGGCCTCCTCGGACACCGTCTCCCGCCACCGCTCCCACGGCAGGTACGCCAGCCGCGCCTCCCGCCCGAACCAGCCCGCCACCGCCTCGGCGTAGCCGCGCAGCGTCAGGGCGGTGACGGCCACCGAGTGGAAGCTCTCGCCCCTGGCCGAGGCCGGGTTGTTCACGGCGTCCACGAACAGCCTGGCGACGTCGTCGGCGTGCACGTGCTGGACGGTCTCCATGCCCAGGTTGGGCAGCACGACCTCCGCGCCGTCGGCCAGCGCCTGGAACACGGCCGGGTCGAGGTTGCCCGCCGGGTTGACCGGCATCCATCCGGGGCCGGTGATGTGTCCCGG
>JABFVJ010000387.1 GCA_013362835.1 Nonomuraea sp.
CGCGGGCGTACGCTCCAGTGAAGCCGCGAACCGCTCGATCTCGGCAACGTCGATGCCGACCCCGATGATGCTCATGGGCAGCACCCTACGGTGACGGGCCCGATCCGGGGCGAACGGCTCCCGGGTACCGCCCGGCCGACCCCGTGATCCTCAACTCTCCCTGACCGCTATAGAGTTCGCGCTGACCGCGATGTGCAAACGGCATCGCACCAAACGGGAGGACACCGTCCATGAAGTTCACGTCGCTGGGGACCGCGGCCAGTGCCATAGCTCTCCTCGCCACGGCCCTCACCGGCACCGTCGCCACCGCCGGCACCGCCGCCGCGGCGACGCAGCCCGACTGCAGCAGCGCGCTGACCAACGTGAAGCCCAAGGCGACCGTCAACCTCCGCAGCCAGCCCAAGACGAGCTCGACCGCGCTCGGCACCTGGGGCAAGGGCCAGAAGGGCGGCATCTGCTTCGGCGGCAGCAGGCCCGTCACCGGCGGCAGCTACACGGCCTGCGGCAAGACGAGCAACAAGTGGTACTTCGGCGGCCCCAACAGCACCAGCGTGGAAGGCTGGGTCCCCGCGACCTGCCTGCCCGTCTGAGCGGCTGACGGCCTGACCGGCTGACCGAGGGGCGAAGGGCATCCGGCCCTCCGCCCCTTACGCTCACTCCGGCTTCCCGCTCACTCCACCGTCACGGACTTGGCCAGGTTCCGGGGCTGGTCCACCTCGTTCCCCCGGGCCGTCGCCAGCTCGCACGCGAACACCTGCAGCGGCACCGTCGCGACGAGCGGCTGCAGCAGGGTCGGCGTGGCGGGGATCCGGACCAGGTGATCCGCGTACGGCACGACCGCCTCGTCGCCCTCCTCGGCGATCACGATCGTCCGCGCTCCCCGCGCCCGGATCTCCTGGATGTTGGACACGATCTTGTCGTGCAGCACCGACCGTCCACGCGGCGACGGCACCACCACGACGACCGGCAGGTCCTCCTCGATCAGGGCGATCGGCCCGTGCTTCAGCTCCCCGGCCGCGAACCCCTCCGCGTGCATGTAGGCGAGTTCCTTGAGCTTCAGCGCGCCTTCGAGCGCCACCGGATAGCCCACGTGCCGACCGAGGAACAGCACCGTCTTCTTCGAGGCCAGCGTGCGCGCCAGCTCCCGCACCGGCTCCATCGTGCCCAGCACCTGCTCCACGGCACCGGCGATCGACGACAGGTCGCGGATCACGGCCCGGATCTCGTCGCCCCACTTCGTGCCCCGCACCTGACCCAGGTACAGGGCGACCAGGTAGCACGCCACGAGCTGCGTCAGGAACGCCTTGGTCGAGGCGACGGCCACCTCCGGACCGGCGTGCGTGTACAGCACCGCGTCCGACTCACGGGGAATCGTCGAACCGTTGGTGTTGCAGATCGCCAGCACCTTGGAGCCCTGCTCACGGGCGTGCCGCAGCGCCATCAGCGTGTCCATGGTCTCGCCGGACTGGGAGATGGCGATGACCAGCGTCTGCGCGTCCAGGATCGGGTCCCGGTAGCGGAACTCGCTCGCCAGCTCCACCTCGCAGGGCAGCCGCGTCCAGTGCTCGATCGCGTACTTGGCGATCATCCCGGCGTGGAAGGCCGTACCGCAGGCGACGATGACGACCTTGTCGATCTCCCGCAGGACCCCCGGGGGGATCCGGACCTCGTCCAGCGTCAGCGAGCCGGACCCGTCGATCCGGCCCAGGAGCGTGTCGGCGACCGCCTTGGGCTGCTCGGCGATCTCCTTGAGCATGAAGTAGTCGTAGCCGCCCTTCTCCGCGGCCGAGGCGTCCCAGTCGACGTGGTAGGACCGCACGTCGGCCGGGCGGCCGTCGAAGCCCGTCACCGTCACGCCGTCCCGGCGCAGCTCCACCACCTGGTCCTGGCCGAGCTCGATCGCCGAGCGGGTGTGGGCGATGAACGCGGCGACGTCCGAGGCGAGGAAGGCCTCGCCCTCCCCGACTCCGACCACCAGCGGTGAGTTCCGCCGCGCGCCCACCACCACGTCCGGCTCGTCGGCGTGCACCGCGACCAGCGTGAACGCGCCCTCCAGCCGCCGGCACACCAGCCGCATCGCCTCGGCGAGATCCGCGCAGGAGGAGAACTCCTCGGCGAGCAGATGGGCGACGACCTCGGTGTCCGTCTCGGAGGCCAGGTCGTGGCCGCGCTCCGCGAGTTCGGCGCGCAGCAGGGCGAAGTTCTCGATGATGCCGTTGTGCACCACCGCGACCCGGCCCGCGTTGTCGATGTGCGGGTGGGCGTTGGTGTCCGTCGGCCCGCCGTGCGTGGCCCACCGGGTGTGCCCGATGCCCGTCGCGCCGGCCGGCAGCGGCCTGCCGTCCAGCTCCTTCTCCAGGTTGAGCAGCTTCCCGGCCTTCTTGGCCGTCGCCAGTCCGCCGTCGGCCAGGACGGCGACGCCCGCCGAGTCGTACCCCCGGTACTCCAGCCGTTTCAGCCCGGCCATCACGACCTCGAGCGCGGACTGCGGCCCCACGTATCCCACGATTCCACACATGGGCGGCAGCTTAGGGTCGATTCCCGCGCCGAACCGGTCGTAGCGTGCCCGAAATCGGAAATTCCCACCGGGGTACGAGCCCGTGACTCAGACCTTCGCCCGGTAGGCCCGCATGGCCAGCGGATAGAACACCAGGGCGATGCCCGCCGCCCACACCAGCGACCACAGCACCGGCTCCGCCACCGCCCCGCCCAGCAGCAGCCCCCGGAACGCGTCCGACAGGTGGGTCACCGGATTGACGTCGCTCCACGCCTGGAGCCAGCCGGGCATCGTGTCGACGACGACGAACGCGCTGCTGGTGAAGGTGATCGGGAAGATGAGCGTGAACGCGAACGCCTGGACCTTCTCGGCGTCGCCGGCCAGCATCCCGATCAGCACGGCGCCCCAGGAGACCGCCGCGGCGAACACCATCACCAGCAGGGTGCCGAGCAGGAAGCCGCCGAATCCGCCGGTGATGCGGAAGCCGAGCGCCAGACCGAGGCCGATCATCAGCAGCAGCGCCCACAGGTGCTTCGCGAGGTCGGCGGTGATCCGGCCGATCAGCGGCGCGGAGCGGGCGATGGGCAGACTGCGCAGCCGGTCGAAGACGCCCTTGGTGAGGTCGGTGTTGAGCGCCATCGCCGTGTACATCGTCATGAACAGGGTGTTCTGCACGATGATCCCGGGCAGCGCGTACTTCAGATACGCCTCGGGCGAGCCGGCCATCTGCCCGCCCAGGACATAGGTGAACAGGAACACGAACATGATCGGCGTGATGCTGTAGTCGACCAGTTCGAGCGGGTTGTGCTTGACGGCGACCAGGCTCCGCCAGGCCATCGTGAAGGTCTGCCGCAGTCCGGCGAGGGGCGGCACCCGGCCCGACGCGGTGACCGGTGGGGTGAGGGTGGTGGCGGTGGCGGTCATGACCGGCTCACCGCCTTCTCCAGCTCCTCGTCCTCCCGGACGGCCGCACCGCCGTCCTCCTCGGCCTGGCCCGGCTCGGCGCGGTGGCCGGTCAGGGAGAGGAAGACCTCGTCGAGCGAGGAGCGGCGCAGGGCCAGCTCCCCGACCGCGATGCCCTCCCGGTCCAGCGCGCGCACGACGGCCGGCATCAGCTCGGGGTCCTTCACCGGGGCGGTGACCGTCTCGCCCTCGATCCGGGCGTGCGGCCCGGCGGCCCCGGCCACCAGCGCGTGCGCCCGCGCGAGGTCCTGCCCGGCGAGCGGCCTGAGCTCCAGCACCTGGCCGCCGACCTGCGCCTTCAACTGGTCCGGCGTGCCCTCGGCGATCACACGGCCCTTGTCGATCACCACGATGTCGTCGGCGAGGACATCGGCCTCGTTCAGATACTGCGTGGTCAGCAGGGCGGTCGCACCGTCCGCGACCAGGCCGCGCAGCAGGTCCCACAGCTCACCACGGCTGTGCGGATCGAGGCCCGTCGTCGGCTCGTCGAGGAAGAGGATGCTCGGCCGGCCTACGAGACTGGCCGCCAGGTCCAGGCGTCTGCGCATGCCGCCCGAGAAGGTCTTCGCGGCCCGCCCGGCCGCCTGGGTCAGCTGGAA
>JABFVJ010000009.1 GCA_013362835.1 Nonomuraea sp.
CGAGCAGCCTGAGCGTGGCCAGGCCGTCGTCGACGACGACGACGTGCCCGGGGGCCGAGGCCAGCCAGCGGACCTGCACCTTGCCGGAGAACGCGTCGCCCACCGCCTGCACCCGGCGCGGCATGCGCTCGCGCGGCTCGGCCAGCGTCAGGCCGTCGGGCAGGTCGAGACGGCGCAGCTCCTTGCGGGTGGCCCTGAGCGGGCGCAGGCCCGCGCGCGGCACGACGACGGTGCCGGGACCCAGGAGGCCGGCGTGGTGGGCCTCGACGGCGCACAGCATCTGGAGCGGAGACTCCACCCAGGCCGACGCCTGTCTGACCACTCTGTTTCCCCCAGCCGGTGACGGGTTCCCACAACCCGCCTCAAGGTAGCCCGGCCTCCTTAAGCGGCAAGAAACGGCACGTGAACAATGGAGGGTATGAACTCGCTGATGCTCAACACCGACGGCGTGCAGATCCCGCAGCTCGGCTTCGGCGTCTGGCAGGTCCCCGCCGACGAGGCCGAGACCGCCGTGACGACCGCGCTGCGCGCCGGATACCGGCACATAGACACCGCCGCCGCCTACGAGAACGAGGAGGGCGTGGGCCGGGCCGTACGCGCCGCCGGGGTGCCGAGGGAGAAGGTGTTCGTCACCACCAAGCTGTGGAACGGCGACCACACGCGGGCCGAGGCCGCCTTCGACGAGAGCCTGGCCAGGCTCGGCCTCGACTACGTAGATCTTTTCCTGATCCACTGGCCGGTCCCGGAGCAGGACAGGTACGTCCAGGCCTGGCGGGCCTTCGAGAAGATCTACCGTGACGGCCGGGCCAAGGCCATCGGGGTCTCCAACTTCACGATCGAGGCCCTGACCAGGCTGATGGACGAGACCGACATCACGCCCTCGATCAACCAGATCGAGCTGCACCCCTACTTCCAGCAGCGCGAGATGCGCGCCTTCCACGAGGCCAACGGCATCCTGACCGAGGCGTGGAGCCCGCTCGGGCAGGGCAAGGGGCTGCTCGCCGACCCGGCCCTCATCGTGCTGTCGGAGAAGTACGGCAGGACGCCCGCGCAGATCGTGCTCCGCTGGCATCTGCAGCTCGGCAACGTGGTGATCCCCAAGTCGGTGACCCCGTCGCGCATCGAGGAGAACATCGACGTGTTCGGCTTCATCCTCGACGCCGAGGACATGGCCGCCATCGGCGCCATGAACGCGGGGCGGCGCATCGGGCCCGACCCCGCCTCGTTCAACATGGCGTGAGGGCTCTACGATCTCGGGCGTGCGAGATTTCACATGGGGAATAGCGGCGACCGGCGGCATCGCGCGTACCGTGGGGGCGGCCATCGCGGCCGAGCCGGGCATGCGGGTGGGGGCCGTCGGCTCGCGCAGCCTGGCCAGGGCGCGGGCGCTGGCCGACACGCTCGGCGCCGAGTCGGCGTACGACTCCTACGAGCGCCTGTGCGCCGATCCGGCGGTCGACGCCGTCTACGTGGCGACGCCGCACGCCCAGCACCTGGAGGTGGCCGAGGCGGCCATCGCGGCGGGCAAGTCGGTGCTGTGCGAGAAGCCGCTGGCGGCGACCGTGGCCGACGCCGAGCGGATGGTGGCGCTGGCCCGCGCGGCCGGGGTCTTCCTCATGGAGGCCATGTGGATGCGGTTCAACCCGCTGATCCAGCGGGTGGCGGCCGACCCGCGCTTCGGCGAGGTGCGCTCGGTCCAGGCGTCCTTCGGCTTCGCCCTGCCCTACGACCCCGCCCACCGGTTGTGGGCGCCAGAGCTGGGCGGCGGGGCCCTGCTCGACCTCGGGATCTACCCGTTCGGGCTGGCTCAGCTCCTGCTCGGCATGCCCGCCGAGCTGCGCGTCACCGGGTCGCTCGCGCCGAGCGGGGTCGACGCGGAGGCGGGTGGGGTGCTGCTGTACCCGGGCGGCAGGCGGGCGCTGGTGGACGTGTCGCTGCTCGGCCATTACCCCAACGACGCGAGCGTGGTGGGCACGGGGATGCGGGCCGACATCCGGGCGCCGTTCTGGGCGCCGGAGCGGGTGCTGCTGTCGGGGCCGTCGATGGAGCCGGAGGAGCTGGTGCTCGATCCGGCCGACAACGGGTACGCCGGTGAGCTGCGCGAGGTGCGCGCGGCGACGGCCGAGGGCAGGACCGAGAGCACGATCATGCCGCTTGACGAATCCCTTGCCATGATGGGGCTTCTGGCCGACGCGAGGGGACAGATCGCCCGGCAGGCACTGTAGGTAGTTGCCAGATTCTTGCCCCATGTATTACCTTGTGGGGCATCTCGTGGCAGACGTCCGGTTTGTCCGACTTTGTCCAACCATCGCACGACACATCACAGGATCGTCCTGTGACCGCTGAATCCGCCCTCCGGGGCGGAACCGGGGACCCAGTCCTTTGGGGTGAATCGGCACTTCGGTGCCGTAGGGCAGCTTCCACGTCCGAACCCGTCAGCTAACCCGGTAAGCGGCATGGAAGCAAGGAGTAATCCCTCTCGATGGCCAAGCACCGTCTCTCCCGGTCCCCGAAGATCAACTATGCCCGCGCCGCGCTCGGCGCGACCATCATCGCCTCCGCCCTCGGCGCTCACGCGACCGCCGCCACCGCCGACACCGCCACCGCCGTCCAGCACCAGGCCGTGGCCGCGCAGGCCGCCACGAAGGGCGGCACGTCGGAGGAGACCAAGGTCAACGTGACGGCCGCGCAGGTCCTGGCCCTGGCCAAGGCCCAGGTCGGCACCTCGGAGAACTCCTACGGCGGCGGCACCAAGTTCCAGCAGTGGTACGCCGCCTCCCAGCGCGCCGCCGAGACCATCGCCCGCGACGGCGGCACCCGGGCCATGTACCTGAACGCCCCCTGGTGCTCGATCTTCGTCTCCTGGGTCGGCGAGCAGACCGGCGCCCGCCCGCAGGTCGGCTGGGACGCCTGGACCGTGGCCCACGCCAAGTGGTTCGCCGCCAACGGCCGCTGGGGCACCGAGGCCAGGCCCGGCGCCGTCGTCTTCTTCTCCTGGAAGGGCAGCAAGAGCCTGGACGGCATCCAGCACGTCGGCTTCGTCGTCAAGGACAACGGCGACGGCACGATCTCCACGATCGAGGGCAACACCGGCAACGGCAAGGTCGAGGAGCGCGTCCGCCCGACCTCCCAGGTCGTCGGCTACGGCTACCCGCAGTACGCGGGCTGACGTTCCGGGCGCGCCTCCCGTGAGGGGTTGCGCGCCCGCTCAGGGGCGCGTGGCGCTCAGCGAGTAGAGGATCGGCAGGTACGAGCCGCCGAACGGGAACCGGTACAGCCCGTCCTCGCCCTGCGTGAGCAGGCCGCGCGGGTCGATGTCGGCGGTGACGTGCTCGCCCAGCTCCGCCACCGTCAGCCCCGCCCCGGCCGCGGCCGTGACGATCTCGCCCACCGAGTACGGGTACTCCACCGCCTCCTGCGGCTCGGTCGCGACCCCGGAGTCGGCGTACGTGCCGGTCACGGTCTCCCGGTGCGCCTCTCCCCCGCCGTAGGGCCAGTCGGCGACCAGCGGATCGACCGAGGCCACCGTCTGGTACGCCGGATGCAGGTCGACCAGCACCAGCCGCCCGCCGGGCCGCAGCGCCGCCGCCGCGCCGCGCATCCACGCGCCGAGGTCGCCGATCCAGCACAGCACGCCGTAGGTGGCGACGACCACGTCGAAGCGGCCGGCCAGCGACGACGGCAGCCGCTGCGTGTCGGCCTCCACGAACGTGGCGTCGATCCCGGCCCGCTCGGCCAGCGCACGGGCGCGTTCGACTGCCACCGGGGAGAAGTCGACCCCGGTCACCCGCGCGCCGAGGCGGGCCCAGCTCAGCGTGTCCATCCCGAAGTGGCACTGCAGGTGGAGCAGGTCCTTGCCGGTGACGTCGCCGGCCAGGCGGCGTTCGAGCGCGTAGAGGGTCTGCCGCCCGGCGAGGAACGCCTCGACGTCGTAGAACCTGTCCTCGGCGGTGGTGCCGTGGACCTGCGCGCGTACGTCCCACAGGGCGCGGTTGGGGACGTCCTCACTGACTTCGGACATGGGTCGAGGATGACACATCCCGGACAC
>JABFVJ010000384.1 GCA_013362835.1 Nonomuraea sp.
CGCCGCGCTGGCGGGGGCCAGGCCGGTGGGGCTGACGCCGCTGCGCCGCACCGCGTTCCTGGTGGACCTGCCCGGCGGGACGGACGCCCGGTCCTGGCCGATGGTCACGGACGTGGCGGACACGTTCTACTTCAAGCCCGAGTCCGGCGGCCTGCTCGTCTCCCCCGCCGACGCCACGCCCGTGGCGCCCTGCGACGCCCGCCCCGACGACCTCGACGTGGCGATCGGCGCGCGGCGCGTCGAGGAGGTCACCACGCTGGAGATCCGCGGCGTCAGGCGGGCCTGGGCGGGGCTGCGCAGCGTCGTGGCGGACGAGACGCCGGTGATCGGCGAGGCCCCGGACGCGCCGGGGTTCGTCTGGCTGGCCGCGCTCGGCGGCTACGGGGTGCAGACGTCGCCGGCGGCGGGCCGTATCGCCGCCGACGCGGCACGGGGCGAGTCATCCGGGACCGGCTGCTCGCCCGAACGTCTTTGGAACGACATGGAACGCCTATGAGGCGGGCGACGGGGGCGCGTGGGGCGGAGGAACCGGTCGCCGATCGAACATTCCAGGCAGAGAGGTGGAGATGACCGGCAATCCCCGCGGCTTCGCCGGCCGGGCGGTCGACTTGGGCCCGTTCCGTCCGGTGTCGGCGATGATCGAGGAGCAGACCGACCGGTGCCCAGGGCGTCCGGCGGTCACGTACGACGGCAGGACGCTCACCTACCGGGAGCTGGACGACCTGGTCAACGGCCTGGCGGCCACGCTCGCGGGACACGGCGTGGGCAAGGGCGACGTGGTCGCCGTCCTGCTGGTCAACTCACTGGAGCTGCCGGTCGCGTACCTGGCGCTGATGAAGCTGGGGGCGGCGTTCGTGCCGCTCGACCCGTCGTGGCCGCCCGAGCGCGTCCGCGACACGCTGGACGTGCTGCCGGACGGGCCGGTGTTGTGCGCGGACGGCGAGGAGCCGCCGCCCGGCCACCGCGCGGTCACGGTCGCGATCGACCGGATCGTCCCGTCCTCCCGGCGCCCGGCGACCGCCCTCGCCCCCGGCGACCCGCTGTACGGCTACTTCACCTCCGGCACCACGGGCACCCCGAAGTGCGCGATGAACGTGCACGGCGGCCTGTCCAACCGGCTGCGCTTCATGACCCGCCACTTCGCCGCGACCGGCGACGACGTGGTGCTGCAGAACAGCAGGCACACCTCCGACTCCGCGCTCTGGCAGCTCTTCTGGCCGCTGACCACGGGCGGCCGTACGGTGCTGCCCGTGCAGGGCGAGTTCCTCAACCTCCGGCACACCATCGACCTGATCGCCCGGTACGGCGTCACCACCGCCGACTTCGTCTCCAGCGTCTTCAACGCCCTGGTCGCCCTCGTGGACGGCGACGCGGCGGCCCTGCGCGGGCTGTCGTCCCTGCGCCGGCTGGTCGTCGGCAGCGAGGCGGTCAACCCGCGCGCCGTGCACCGGCTGATGGCGCTGCTGCCCGGCGTGAGCGTCACCAACGGCTACGGCCCGACGGAGGCGTCCATCGGGATGGTCTTCCACCGGGTGTCGGCCGCCGACGGCGACACGGTCCCGCTGGGCCGCCCGATCGACAACTGCTACGCCGTCGTGGTCGGCGACGACCTGCGCCCGGTGCCGACCGGCGCGACCGGCGAGATCGCCATCGGCGGCGCCTGCCTCGGCGCGGGTTACCTGGGCGACCCCGAGGCGACGGCGCGGGCGTTCGTCCGCAACCCGTTCACCGGCGAGATCCCGGGAGACCGGCTCTACCTCACCGGCGACCTCGGGCACCTGGACGAGGACGGCCGGCTGTTCTTCTCCGGGCGCAAGGACTTCCAGGTCAAGATCCACGGCGTGCGGATCGAGCTGGGCGAGATCGCGGCGGCGGCGCAGCGCTGTCCCGGCGTGCGGCAGGCCGAGGTCCTGGTGGCCGAGCAGGCCGGGGTGAAGGCGCTCGCGCTGTTCGCCTCCGGCAGGGGGCTGACGGAGTCCGCGCTGGCCGGCGAGCTGCGCAGGACGCTGCCGAGGACCAGCGTGCCGCGCTATTTCTTCCTGCTGGCCGAGATGCCGCTGCACGACAACGGCAAGGTCGACCGCGAGCGGCTGGCGGAGATCCTCGACGTCAGGCTCGCCGAGGACACCGCGCTGCTGGCCGGGAGCGCGCCGGCCGCGGGCCTCGCCGGTCAGGTCCTGCGGGCGATGCGCTCGGCGCTGGGCTGGCCGGGCCTCACGGCGACCACGCACTTCGGCGAGTCGGGCGGCGACTCGATCCAGGCCCTGTCCGTGGTGCACCTGGTCACCGCCGAGTCCGGCGTCAGGGTGGACGTCAAGGACTTGTACGACCACCCGACAGCCGAGGCGCTGACCAGGCTCATCGAGCGCCGCAGGCGCGACGGCGCGGCGATCGAGGACGAGCCGGAGCTGATGGCGCGCGACTCGGCGGTGCCCCAGGGCGAGCCCATCCGGCGGGCGGCCAGGCCGGAGCGGCTGCGTACGGTGCTGGTCACCGGGGCCACCGGGTTCGTCGGCAGCCGCCTGGTCCACGAGCTGCTGGGCCGGTCGGGGCTGCGGGTCTGCTGCCTCGTACGGGCCGCCGACGACGAGGCGGCGACCGGCCGGGTCGTGGCCGCGCTGACCGAGCGGGGGTTGTGGGAGCCGAGCTTCGCCGACCGGCTGGAAGGCCACGCGGGCGACCTGGCCTCACCCGGCCTCGGGCTGGACGGCCCCACGTGGGAGCACCTGGCCAGGACCTGCGACCTGGTGCTGCACAACGGCGCGATGGTCAACTTCCTGTTCGACTACCGGGCGCACCGGCAGGCGAACGTACGCGGCACGGTCGAGCTGGTGCGGCTGGCGATGGCCCACCACCCCGTCCCGCTGCACTACGTCTCGACGCTGGGCGCGCTCCAGGCGGAGGCGCTGCACCGGGGCGAGCGGGTGCCCGAGGACTGCGATCCGGCGCTGGCCAGGCCGCCGGCGGGCGGCTACAGCCGGTCCAAGTGGATCGCCGAACGCTATCTCGCCGAGGCCCGGCGCAGGGGCGCGCTGGTCACCGTGCTGCGGCTCGGGGAGATCATGCCGAGCGCCGACAAC
This sequence comes from Nonomuraea sp., assembly GCA_013362835.1. Next base: position 3,081 of record JABFVJ010000384.1, read on the forward strand.
GGCTACCCGAACCCGGTCGCCTTCACCCACCTGCTGCTCTCGGCGTTCCTGCGGCTGGGCGTGCGGCCCGACGCCGCCACCCGCTCGGACTACACGCCGGTCGACTACGTCGCGGCGCGGGTCGCGGCGGCCGTGTCCGACCCGGAGGTCTGGGGCCGTACGCTGCACGTCTTCCGGGGCGAGAGCGTCAGCTTCGACGAGGTGCTGCCCCGCGCGGGCGTGCCGGTGACGCCCATCCCGTGCGGCGACTTCGTCCGGCTCGTACGCGAGAGCGGCCGGGCGAGCGGCGACCGCGAGCTGATCACGCTCGCCTCCCTGCTGCCCGCCGCCGAGGACGAGGAGGAGCTGCGCCGGGCCTTCGGCGGCCTGCTGACCGACAACCCCGCGCTGTTCCGCAAGGACGAGTGCGAGCGGCTCGAACAGCGATGGCGGCTCGGCGACGTCGCCCTGGACGGCCCGATCGCCGCCTACCACGCCCGGCTGACGGCGTCCGGGCGGCGGGTGCCCACCGGTTGATCAGGAGAGGTCAAGGAATGCGTTACCGCAAGATGGGAAACCTCGGCTGGGAGGTCAGCGAGGTCGGCTACGGCATGTGGGGCATCGGCGGCGGCCCCGGCGGCTTCACCGGCTGGGACTACGACGTCGCGCCCCGCTGCCTCGACGAGGCCGTGGAGCTGGGCTGCACCTTCTTCGACACGGCCTGGACCTACGGGCGCGGCGTCAGCGAGCAGCTGCTCGGCGCGCTGCTGCGCCGCCACCCCGACCGGCGCCTGTACGTCGCCACCAAGATCCCCCCGAAGAACCGCGAGTGGCCGCCCGGACCCGGCGACACCCTCGACGACGCCTACCCCGCCGATCACATCAGGGAGTACACCCACCGCAGCCTGGACAACCTGGGCGTCCCGCGCGTCGACCTGATGCAGTTCCACACCTGGGAGGACCGGTGGGCGGGCGACGAGCGGTGGCAGGAGGCGATCGCCGGGCTGAAGAGCGAGGGCGTGGTCGACGCGGTCGGCATCAGCGTCAACCGGTGGGAGCCCGCCAACTGCTTCGCCGCGCTCGACACCGGCCTGATCGACGTCATCCAGGTGATCTACAACATCTTCGACCAGGCGCCCGAGGACGAGCTGTTCGACCGGGCGCTGCGCGACGGCGTCGGCGTCATCGCCCGCGTCCCGTTCGACGAGGGCACGCTCACCGGCACGCTGACCGCCGGCAGCACGTGGCCGGAGGAGGACTGGCGCAGCACGTACTTCGGGCCGGAGAACCTGCCGCCGAGCGTCGAGCGGGCCGAACGGCTCAAGGCGGCGCTGCCGGAGGGGATGTCGCTGCCCGAGGTCGCGCTGCGGTTCGTGCTCCACCATCCGGCGGTCAGCACGGTGATCCCCGGCATGCGCAAACCCGCCCACGTACGGGCGAACCTCGGGGTCAGCGACGGGCGGCCGCTCGGCGACGACCTGCTGGGCGAGCTGCGGCGGCACCGCTGGGACCGGGTGCCGGCCTGGTGGTCGGGGTGAGCCGGCCGCCGGTCGTCATGTGGGCGCACTCGCGCTCGGCCTCGACGGCGTTCCTGCGCATGATGATCGAGCGCGGCGACGTGGCCGTGCTGCACGAGCCGTTCCTGGCCCTGACCGAGGAGGGCTCGGTCACGCTCCCGTCGGCGGACGGCGGCGAGGTGACGGCCCGCTCGGAGAAGGAGCTGCTGGCGCTGCTCGCCGAGCTGGCGCGGGTGCGGCCGGTGTTCGTCAAGGAGGTGCTCGACTACGAGTACCCGCACCTGTTCGCGCATCCGGAGGACCTGGCCGGGTTCACGCACACGTTCATGGTCCGCGACCCGGAGCCGACGATCAGCTCCCACTACGCGATCAAACCGGCGGTGACCTGCGAGGAGATCGGCTACGAGCGGTTGTTCCGGCTGTTCGAGCTGGCCTGGAGGGCCACCGGGCGCAGGCCGCTCGTCCTGCGCACCGAGCGCCTGGTGCGCGAGCCCGCGCGGGTCGTCGAGACCTTCTGCGCGTACGCCGGGCTGCCCTTCCTGCCCGAGTCGCTCACCTGGGACGCCGGGGAGCGGCCGGAGTGGCGGCGCACCCGCCGCTGGCACCTGGACGCGAGCGGCAGCGCCGGGTTCGAGGACCGCCGCAACGCCTACCCGGCGACGGTCGCCAACCACCCCTTGCTGAGGGCCTTCTACGACCACCACCTCCCCTTCTACCAGCGTCTCGTCCAGTACGACCAGGGAGCACCCATGTCCGAGTCACCGGGCCGGCTGTTCGCGCGGGCCTACGCCGACGACCCCGCCCACGCGGAAGTGACCTTCGACTACACCATCACCGAGGCGCACGAGCCGACCAAGGACCGGCCGCGCCTGACCGTGCGCAACCTGCTCAAGGTCGTCCCCGTCGAGGGCGACGCGGCCCGGTTCTGGACGGAGTCGCCGCCCGGCGAGGAGGAGCGGCGGGCGGTGCGCGACTCGGGCGTGCGCCGCGAGGCGGCCTTCACGTTCGGCATGTCGGAGGCCAAGGTCGAGCCGATCAGGGCGTGGGTGCAGATCCCCGACGGCCTCGCCGCCGACCCCGGCGCCCTGGCCACCTTCCTCGACTACCGCCTCCTCGTACGCCTGGCCACCGCCGAGAACCTGGCCCTGACCACGGCCCTGCTCGGCCACCCCGAGATCGCCCGCCTGCCCTGCGACGACTACGTCCACGGCATCCTGTCGGCCTGCGACGAGGTCGAGCAGTCCGGCGCGACCCCGCACGCGATGATCGTCAACCCGCGCGACTACTACCACCGGCTCGTGGGCCGGGGCGGGCTGCTCGCCGAGCTGGCCGAGGGCAACGGCATGAAGGTCAGCCGCAACCGCTGGGTCTCCCCGGGCGACGCCCTGGTCGGCGACATCTCGGTGGCGGCCAGGCTGCTCGACGCGCGCCGCTCGGTGATCCGGGTGGCCGAGCCGCCGCCCGGCACGTTCGCCCGGCCGGGCGTGGCCGTCTGCGCCGAGGTGTACGAGGGCGTCGCGGTCCACCTGCCGGGCCTGTTCTACCTCGTCACCCTCGCCAAACAGAACGGCGCATTCTCCCCTGTTTAGCATCGAATACCGACGAAAGGCGGTGACCCGTGTTCGACACACGCGAGGAATACCGGCGCAATGGCTGGTGGCGCGGCGAGACCTTCTTGGATGATTTACACCGCGACCTCATGGCGTTTCCCGACAAACCCGTACTCATCAGCCGGCGCGTCGCCGACGGTGTCACCGACGTCGTCACGTACGCCGAGCTCGACCGGCTGACCGACCGCATCGCCCACGGCCTGGTCCGGCTCGGCGTACGGCCGGGCGACTTCATCGCCGTCCAGCTCCCCAACCGCCGGGAGACGCTGCCCCTGACCCTGGCGTGCATCAGGATCGGGGCGCGCATCGCCCCGCAGATGCCCATCTACCGGCACCGCGAGCTCGACTTCATGATCCGGCTGACCGAGGCGCGGGTCTTCGTCACCACCGAGCGGATCGGCGAGCTCGCCACGGCGGAGATGGGCATGACCCTCGCGTCGGAGATCCCGAGCCTGGAGCACGTGATCGTGGTCGGCGGCGGCGGGCCGCCCGGCTCGCTCGACTTCGACGAGCATCTGGTCGTCCCCGAGCCCGGCGACCCCGCCGTGCTCGAAGGCCGGGCGCTCGGCCCCGACGACCCGTTCCTCATCCTGTTCACCTCGGGCACGACCGGCGAGCCCAAGGGCGCCCTGCACAGCCAGAACACCCTGTACGCCGACATCAAGGGCTACGGGGAGGCGTTCGGGCTGGACGAGAGCCTGGTCATCATGACCGCTCAGACGTCCATGCACTACGTGGGCCTGGTGATGACGTACCTGACCGCCCTGACGCTGGGCGGGACGGCGGTCACCGCCGACGTCTGGGACGCCGGCGTCTACCTCGACCTCATCACCGAGCACGACGTCACCATGTACTACGGCTCGCCCCCGTACGCGCGGGAGATCAGCGAGGAGCAGGAGGCCCGCCCGCGCGACCTGTCCGCGCTGCGGATCTTCGTCTCCGGCTCGGCGCCCGTCCCGCCGCACCTCGTGGAGCGGGTCACCCAGACGCTCGGCGTCCGCGTGTACGCGCTGTGGGGCATGACCGAGAACGGCGGCGTCACCATGACCAGGCCGGAGGACCCGCCCGAGCGGGCCGGCGAGAGCGACGGCACGGTGATCTCCGGCATGGAGGCGCGCATCGTCGACGAGGAGAACAAGCCGGTCCCGAAGGGCGAGATCGGCGCGCTGCAGGTACGCGGCGCGGCCCAGTGCCTCGGCTACTACCTGCGCGACGAGATCTACGCCAAGTCCATCACCCCGGACGGCTGGTTCGACACCGGCGACCTGGCCCGCGACGACGGCTACGGCGGCGTGCGCATCTCCGGCAGGACCAAGGACGTCATCGTCGCCAAGATGTGCCTGAAGCTGCCGGTGAGCGACATCGAGGCGCTGCTCGGCAGGCATCCCGCCGTCCGCGACATCGCGCTCATCGGCATCCCCGACCCGGCGCTGGTCGAGCAGGTGTGCGCGGTCGTGACGCCGTCGGGCGAGCCGCCCACGCTGGAGGACCTGCGCGACCACCTCAAGGACGCGGGCGTGAACGACTGGTTCTGGCCCGAACGGCTCGAAGTGGTCGAGGCGATGCCCAGGACCGTCACCGGCAAGATCCGCAAGGTCGAGCTGCGCGAGCGGTTCGGCGCGGCGTCGTCGGGCTGAGATGGCCGGTTCGCGGGCGCTCCCGCTCGCCGTCCTGTGCGGGAGCGCCTTCCTCGGCGCGATCGACGTGCAGCTGGCGAACATCGCCTTCCCCGACATCCTGCGCAGCTTCCCCGGCAGCAGCCTGCCCGAGCTGTCCTGGGTGTTCAACGGGTACGCGATCGTGTTCACGGCGGCGCTGCTGCCGGCGGGCGGGCTCGCCGACCGGTTCGGCGCGCGGCGGGTCTTCCTGACCGGCCTCGCGGTGTTCGTCGTCGGCGCGGCCCTGTGCGCGGTCGCGCCGTCGGCGGGGGCGCTGATCGCGGCCAGGGTCGTGCAGGGCGTGGGCGGCGGGGTGATCACGCCGCTGACGCTCGCGCTGATCCTGCCGTACTACCCGCCGGAGCGCCGGGGCACGGCGATCGGGCTGTGGAGCGCGGCGCAGTCGGTCGCGACCGCGTCCGGGCCGTCGCTCGGCGGCATGCTCGTCGGCGTCTGGGACTGGCGGACGGTGTTCTTCCTGCACCTGCCCGTGGGGCTCGCCGTGCTGGCGGGCGCGTGGCGGATCGTGCCGCGCGGGACGCGGGAGCCCGCCACGTCCAGGCTGCCGGACGTCGCCGGCCTGCTCCTGCTGGTGGGGGCCATCGGCCTGCCCTCGCTGGCCATCGTGCAGAGCGACGCGTGGGGTGCGGGCAGCCCCGGCACGATCGGCGCGCTGGTCGCGGGCGTGGTCGTGGCCGTGCTGTTCGTCCGGCGGGCCCGTACGCATGCCGCGCCGATCGTGGACCTCACCGCGTTGCGGGCGCGCGGCACCCAGCGGGCCAACCTCGCGATGTTCCTGGTCGGGCTGGTGATGTTCGCGCTGCCGCTGGCCAACATCCTGTTCCTGACCGATGTCTGGGGCTACTCCGTGGCCGCCGCCGGGCTCGCCGTCACGCCGGGGGCGCTCGCCCAGGTGCTGACCGCGCCGCTCGCCGGACGCCTCGCGGCGCGTACCGGGCATCGTGCCCTCGCGCTGTGCGGGGTGGCGCTGCTGGCCCTGGCCACGTCGTACCTGGCGGTGGCGGCGGGCGGGCGGCAGGCGTACCTGGCGGTGATGTTCCCGGCGGTCGTGCTGTCCGGGGTGGCCGTGGCCGTGCTGATCACCTCGCTGAGCGGCGCGGCCGTGGCCGAGATCCCGCCCGCGCGCCTCGCCACCGGCACCGCCCTGTCGGTCACCTCGCGGGCCGTCGGCGCGGTCATCGGGGTGTCGGCGCTGGTCCTGGTGCTGTCGGGCGACCGGCTCGGGGCGGTCGGGGCGTACCAGGGGGTGTGGGCGACGATGGTGGGCCTGTGCGGGCTGGTCGCCGCCGCCGCCGCGACCCTTCGCACCCGGCGCGCGGAGGCCGCCCACCAGGGCTAGGGGGCGTAGCCGAGCACGTGGTCGTGGAGCATGCGGCCGGCCAGCGGGTCATTCCTCTCGAACGCCTCGACGAGGGGCCCGTGGTCGGCCGCGTTCTCGTGCGGGCGCATCCGGAACAGCCGGATCGACACGTGCGTCCACACCTCGACGCCCAGTGACTCCCACACCGAGACCAGCAGCGCGTTGCCCGAGGCCGCCACGATCTCCCGGTGGAAGGCGACGCCGTGGCGCACCTGGTCGTCCAGGTCGCCCGCGGCGGCGGCCGCGTGCAGGCGGGTCACGTGGGCGCGCAGCGCGGCGACCGGCGGGCGGCCGAGCCGGGTGGCGGTCTCCTCCAGCCCCGCTCGCACCTGGTAGACCTCGCGCAGGTCGGACGGGGTGAAGCCGCGTACGCGCGCGCCCCTGTTGGGCGAGGACTCGATCAGCCTGAGCGTTTCGAGCTCGCGCAGCGCCTCGCGTACGGGGGCCTGGCTGACCTGGAGCTCGGCGGCGAGGCGGCGCTCGACGATGCGGTCACCCGGCCCCCAGCGGCCGGTGATCAGGCCGTCGAGCAGCACTTTCCTGATCTCCTCGCGCAACGGCGACCGCGCCACGGGCTCCACAGATAATCCTTTCATCGGATGATCGATCATATGGTGTTTAATGGGAAGCATGCAGAGAGATCTGGATCCTCAGGAGACCGCCGAGTGGCTGGAGTCGCTGGAGGCGGTCCGGCGGGCGGCCGGTCCCGAACGGGCCGAATACCTGCTGAGAAGGCTGGCCACGAGCACGCGCTATCTCAACACGGTGCCCACCGCCGAGGAACCCGCCTATCCGGGTGACCTGGAGCTCGAAGAACGCATCGCGGCCTACGACCGGTGGAACGCCGCCGTCATGGTCAGCCGGGGCAGCAAGCTCGGGCTCGGCGGCCACCTGGCGACCTACGCCTCGGCCGCCTGGCTCTACGAGGTGGGTTTCAACCACTTCTTCCACGGCGCCGACGACCAGGTGTTCTTCCAGGGCCACGCCTCCCCCGGCGTCTACGCGCGCGCCTTCCTCGAAGGGCGGCTGAGCGAGGAGCGGCTCGACCTGTTCAGGCGCGAGACCGAGGGCGGCCTGCCGTCCTACCCGCACCCGAGGGCCATGGGCGGCTTCTGGCAGTTCCCCACCGTCTCCATGGGCCTCGGCCCGCTCAACGCGGTCTACCAGGCGCGCTTCAACCGCTATCTGCACAACCGCGGCATCAAGGACACCTCGCGCAGCCATGTGTGGGCCTTCCTCGGCGACGGCGAGATGGACGAACCCGAGTCCACCGCCGCGCTCACCCTGGCGGCCAGGGAAGGGCTGGACAACCTCACCTTCGTGATCAACTGTAACCTGCAGCGGCTCGACGGCCCGGTCCGCGGCAACACCCGGATCGTCCAGGAGCTGGAGGGCGTCTTCAGGGGCGCGGGCTGGCACGTGGTCAAGGCGCTGTGGGGCGAGGAGTGGGACACCCTGCTCGGCTCCGACGAGCTGGTGGCCCGCCTCGGCGAGGTGCCCGACGGCCAGTTCCAGACGTTCGCCGCCTCCAGCGGGGCCTACATCAGGGAACGCCTGTTCCACGGCCTCGACGTGCCCTGCTCCGACGAGGACCTGCGGCGCGTCGTCGGCGGTTCGCGGGCCGGCCACGAGCCGCGCAAGGTCCACGCCGCCTACCACCGGGCCCTCCTGCACCGCGACGCGCCCACGGTGGTGCTGGTCCAGACGGTCAAGGGCTGGACGCTCGGCGCGGGCGTCGAGGCGCGCAACGCCAACCACCAGATGAAGAAGCTCACCCAGGACGAGTTCCGCGTCATGCGCGACCGGCTCGGCCTGCCCGTCCCGGACTCGGCGCTCGACGGCGAGCTGCCGCCGTACGCTCACCCCGGCCCCGACTCCTCCGAGGTCAGGTACGCGATCGAGCGGCGGCGCGAGCTCGGCGGGCCGATCCCCGAACGCAAGGTCTCCCACCACGTGCTCGCGGAGCCCGCCGCGCGGCCGTTCGCGGGGCTGGCGAAGGGCTCGGCGCAGCCGATCGCCACCACGATGGCCTTCGTACGGCTGGTCAAGGACCTGATGAAGGAGCCGGAGAGCGGGCGCCGCTGGGTACCGATCGTGCCCGACGAGGCCAGGACGTTCGGCATGGAGTCGTTGTTCCCCACGGCGAAGATCTACTCGCCGCTCGGGCAGCGTTACGAGGCGGTCGACCGGGAGCTGCTGCTGTCGTACAAGGAGGCGGCCGACGGGCAGATCCTCATCGAGGGCATCACCGAGGCGGGGTCGATGGCCTCCTTCACCGCCGCCGCCACCAGCTACGCCACCCACGGCGAGCCGATGATCCCGTTCTACATCTTCTACTCGATGTTCGGCTGGCAGCGCACCGGCGACCAGATGTGGGCCCTGGCCGACCAGCTCGGCCGCGGCTTCCTCGTCGGCGCGACCGCCGGCCGCACCACGATGACCGGCGAGGGCCTGCAGCACGCCGACGGCCACTCCCAGCTCCTCGCCTCGGCCAACCCGGCCTGCCTGGCCTACGACCCGGCCTTCGCGTACGAGGTGGGCGTGATCGTCCGCGACGGGCTCAGGAGGATGTACGGCCCGGCCGCCGAGGACGTCTTCTACTACCTGACCGTCTACAACGAGCCGATGCCGCAGCCCGCGATGCCCGAAGGCGTCGAGGAGGGCATCGTCAAGGGCATGTACCGCTTCTCCGCGGGCGGCGGCGCCGCCCACCTGCTGGCCAGCGGCACCGCGATCCACTGGGCGCTCGACGCCCAGCGGCTCCTCCAGGAGGAGTACGGGCTCGGCGTCGACGTCTGGTCGGTCACCTCCTGGAGCGAGCTGCGCAGGGAGGCCATGAGCGCGACCGGCGTGCCGTACGTGCGGCAGGCGCTGGCCGGGACCGAGGGGCCGGTGATCGCGGTCAGCGACTGGATGCGGGCCGTGCCCGACCAGATCCGGCCGTGGATCGACCGGCCGTGGACCTCGCTCGGCACCGACGGGTTCGGGCTGTCCGACACGCGGGAGGCCGTACGCAGGCACTTCGGGGTCGACCCGCGCTCGATCGCGGACGCGGTGCTGAAGGCGGTCGAGGAATAGCCATCTTTATCGGGGAATCTCCCTAAGTTGGCGGCCAGCGCCCGAACCGTGATCTTCTGGTGCCCGGGGGGAGACGGGTGAGAACACGGTTGCGCCGGTCGTTGCGGACGCGGCTGGCACTGCTCGCCAGCATCGCCATGTTGCTGCTGAACATCGTCGTCAGCGCCTTCGTGATGTACGGCATCCACGACGAGGCGGCGGACGCCCGCGCGAACGAGGTGGCCGGCAAGGCGCTGCGCGTGCTCCTCATGGTCAAGCACCACCGGCTGCCCCGCGTGCTGGAGGACGGCGGGCTCGACGGCGTGCAGGTGGTCGATCCGACGGGGCGGCCGGCCTCCTCCACCGCCAACCTGGTCGGGGCGCCCCGCCAGATCTCCAGGATGCCCCTGCCCGATCAGGCCAACAACGTCACCGAGAGCTGCGAGCTGGCCGCCTTTCCCCGCCGGTGCGAGCTCGTCGTCGCGCTGCGGGCGTATCAGCCGGAGGGCACCTGGACCATCTACGCCTTCCACGCGGGGGTGCCCTGGTACGTGAGCCTGGAGGTGGTCCTCTTCCAGGCCGTCGTGACGGCGCTGCTGGTCGTGCTGACCTGGTTCGGGGTGTCGCGCGTCGTGGCGAGGACGCTCGCGCCGGTCAGCAGGATCACCACGAGGCTGGCCGAGATCACCGCGGACGGCGGCGGGATGCGCGTGCCCGTGCCGGACACCGACGACGAGATCAGGGCGCTCGCCGACACCGCCAACGAGACCCTGGAACGGCTGGAGACGGCGAGGGCGCGGCAGGAGGCCGCGATGGAGCAGCAGCGCAGGTTCGCCGGCGACGCCTCGCACGACCTGCGCAGCCCCATCACCGCCATGCGCACCCAGGTCGAGGCGGCCATGCTCCACCCCGAGGAGACCGACTGGACGGAGACCGGCACCGAGGTCCTGACCAGCCTCGACCGCCTCCAGGCCATCGTCACCGACCTGCTCACGCTGACCAAGCTGGACGCGGGCGCCCCACGCCACGACGAGCCGGTCGACCTCGGCGAACTCGTCGTCGCCGAGACCGCGCGGCCGCGGGGCAAGCGCGTGGTCACCAGCCCGCAGGAGGGCGTGGTCGTCGTGGGCGACCGGCTGCAGCTCACCCGCCTGCTGACGAACCTGCTGGACAACGCCGAGCGGCACGCCGAGACGCGGGTCGTCGTCACCGTACGCGACCAGGACGGCGAGGCCGTGCTGGAGGTCCTCGACGACGGGGGCGGCATCGCGCCCGAGCAACGCGAGCTCGTCTTCCAGCGGTTCGCCCGCCTCGACGACTCGCGCAACCGCGACGCCGGCGGCACGGGGCTCGGCCTGCCGATCGCCCGCGAGATCGCGACGGCGCACGGCGGCGGCCTGACCATCGAAGACTCCGACAAGGGCGCCCGCTTCGTCCTCCGCCTCCCCCGCGCCACCCAGACCGAGGCGTCTGACGACACCGCGTCCTAGCGTCCGCCGCGACCTCGCGTCCTAGCGTTCGCCGCGACCTCTGTCCGCCGTGACCTCGTACTGGCCGCGTCCTAGTGTTTGCCGTGGCCGTTTGTGTGGCCCTTGCCGCGGGTCAGGCCCTTGTGCTTGCCCTTGATCGGCTTGAGCGCGGTCTTCCCGGGCTTGCCCGACGTGGTGGCCGTCGTGCCTCCCGCGGCTGGTGGCCGGCGGGTGCCGGTGGCGGACGGGCGAGCGCGGGAGGCCGCGACGGCGTGCATGACGCCCGCGTGCTCGGGCGCCTGCTGTGTGGCGGGCTCGGCGTAAGCGGGGGTGCGCGGGCGGGCGGGCTCCTCGGCGGACCAGGAGGTCGTGACGAGCACGCTGACGATCAGCGCCGCCAGGGCCGCCATCTGACGCCAGCGCGGCGGCAGGACGAGCTGCGGCACCCCGTCCGAGAACGGCGCGAGCTGCCGGTGCGCCGCGAACCCCCGGCCGGTCCCCCGCACGCCACCCCGGCCATCGGCGGCCCGAGGCGGCGGAAAACGGTCGCCGGTCCGGGGGAAGGACGCGGCGACGGTGCCGGTGACAAGCGCGGCGGCACCGCCGGGAGAAGGGAGTCGGTCGCCAGGACGGATCGGCACGGCGGCGCCGGGAGAAGGGAGGCGATTGCCGGTGCGAATCGGGGTGGCGGCGGTGTCGGCCGGGGGTGTGTCGGGGGGTGAGGCGAGGCGGGTCAGGCGCCGGTGGGCTTCGGGGGCGTCCATGCGGCGCGCCGGGTCCTTCTCCAGCAGGCCGGCGATGACGGGCGCGAGGGGCCCGGCCTGCTGGAACGGGGCCGGACTGGCGGTGAGCACCGCGGTCAGGGCGGCCACCTGGCCGCTGTGCGGGAACGGGGAATGACCTTCGACGGCCGCGTACAGGGTGGCGCCGAGCGACCACAGGTCGGCCTTCGGGGTGGCGGGGCCGCCGCGCAGGCGTTCGGGGGCGATGTAGGCCGGGGTGCCGACGACCATGCCGCTCTGGGTGAGGTGGGCCTCGTCGTCGAGGGTGGTGGCCAGGCCGAAGTCGGTCAGCAGGGCGTGGCGGTCGCCGTTGAGCAGGATGTTGCCGGGTTTGACGTCGCGGTGGACGATGCCGTCGGCGTGCGCCGCGCGCAGGGCCTGGAGCACCTGGAGGCCCACGCGGGCGGCCTCGGCGACGGGCAGCGGCCCCCGTTCGGCGATCACGTCGGCGAGGTTGCGGGCGGGCACCAGCTGCAGCACGATCCACGGCCGCTCGTCGGCCACCACCACGTCGTAGACGGCGGCGATGTGCGGGTGGCTCAGCCGGGCGGCCAGCCGCGCCTCCCGCATCGTACGCCCGAGCAGCCGCTCCCGCTCGGCGCCCGGCGGGTGGTCGAGGGTGACCTCCTTGACCGCGACCTGCCGGTCGAGCAGCTCGTCATGGGCCCGCCACACCCGGCCCATGCCGCCGTGGCCCAGCTCGGACAGCAGCCGGTAACGCCCGGCCAGTAACCACCCCGCACAGCGCGAAACCGACATGCCGCCCTGCCTACCCGATCACCGCGCACCCATGCAACGCGACCGCACGATCTTCCGCGCACCGAGGGGCTATCGGTGTCGGCGGCTGAAGCGGTCCTGGAGGTCGGTGTTCACCTGGCGGAAGTCGCGTCCCTTCGACTCGGGCACGAACCGGGCCACGAACAGGGCGCCCAGCGCGGAGACGACGGCGAAGACCCAGAAGGTCGGGCCCTGGCCGAGCGCCCCGGCGAGCGGCAGGAACACCAGGCTGACGAGGAAGTTGCACGCCCAGTTCACCGCCGTGGACGCGCTGGACCCGCCGGCCCTGGCCCGGGGCGGGAAGATCTCGCCGATCAGCGCCCAGAACACCGGCCCGAGCCCGACGGCGTACGAGGCGATGTAGAGCACCATGAAGACGAGGGACAGCACCGGGCTCCACCCGGCCACGAACGACAGCCCGAGCAGCACCAGCGTGACCGCCATGGCCGTCAGGGAGCAGATCAGCAGCGGGCGGCGGCCGGCCTTGTCGATCAGCTTGATCGCCACGAGCGTCATGAGCAGGTTGATCACGCCGATCGCGATCGAGTAGAAGATCGCGTTGGACGCGGTGAGCCCGGTCTGCTCGATGATCGTGGGCGCGTAGTAGATGATCGTGTTGATGCCGCCGAACTGCTGGATGGCCGCGAGCGTGAGCCCGACGACCAGCGCGGGGCGTACGGAGGCGGCCAGCAGTGCCCGCCGTCCGGTGGGCTCGTCCTCGTCCGGGGTGGTCCTGCGGCGGCGTTCGAAGGCGTCGATCAGCCGGTCGGCGGTGGCCTGGTCGGTGACGGAGGCGATCAGGGCGCGGGCCCTGTCCTGCCGGCCGTGCGTCAGCGACCACGCCGGGGACTCGGGCACCAGGAACAACGAGGCGGCGACCATGACCAGGGCGGGCACCGCGCCGACCGCGATCATCGCCCGCCAGTTCCCCGCCCCGGAGAAGACCAGGTTGACCAGGTACGCGATGAGGATGCCGACGGTGATCAGCAGCTGGTTGAGCGTCAGCACGCGCCCCCTGATCTCCTTGGGCGCGATCTCGGACAGGTAGACGGGGACGGTCGCCGAGGCCGCGCCCACCGCGAGCCCGAGCACGAGCCGGGCCGCGATGAGCATCCAGTAGCCGGTCGACAGGACGGCGAGGGCGGTCCCCGCCAGGAACACGACGCCTTCCAGGCCGAGGATCTTCCTGCGTCCGATCCGGTCGGCGATGCGGCCGGAGCCGAGCGCGCCGATCATCGACCCGAGGATCAGGACGCTGACCACGCTGCCCTGCTCGAAGGCGTTCAGGTGGAAGTCGGACTTGATGAACAGCAGCGCGCCGGAGATCACTCCGGTGTCGAAGCCGAACAGGAAGCCGCCGACCGCGATCAGCACCGCCCAGCGCCAGATCCTGCGCTTGCCGGCGGCGGGCACCTCGGCCAGCGGCCCGTGGGTGCC
>JABFVJ010000313.1 GCA_013362835.1 Nonomuraea sp.
ATGGGCGACAGCAGGCGGGCGTACCGGTTCCTGGTCCCCGAGCTGGTGGCGGCGGGTTTCCGGGTGGCGAGCATGGACCTGCGCGGCCACGGCGACTCCAGCCTCGGCTGGTCCTCCTACACCCGCACCGACAGCGCGGGCGACATCCTCGCGCTGGTCCGCCACCTCGGCGGCCCGGCGGTCCTGGTGGGTCACTCGTTCGCGGGCGGGGCGGTCACGATCGCCGGCGCGCAGGCGCCCGAGCTGGTCGGCGGCGTGGTGGAGCTCGGCCCGTTCACCCGGGCACAGAAGATGGACGGCGGCGGCCTGCTGCGCAACGGTCACCACCGCAAGGGCATCTCGCTGCTGCTCGGCACCGCGATCATGCGCAGCGTCGGGTTGTGGAAGAAGTACTTCGACCACGCCATGCCGGCCGTCAAGCCCGCCGACTATTCCGAGTACGTCGCCGCGCTCGAAGCCGACCTGCGCAGGCCGGGCCGGATGGCCGTGGTCTCCAAGATGGGCCAGTCCGCCCCGCTCGACGCCGGCGCCGAGCTGCCCAACCTCGCCTGCGACGCGCTGGTCGTGATGGGCACGCTCGACCCCGACTGGGCCGACCCGCGCGCCGAGGCCGACGGCATCGTCGCCGCCATGCCGGCCGGGCGGGGCACGGTCGTCATGATCGAGGGCGCGGGCCACTACCCCCACGCCCAGTTCCCCTCGCAGGTGGCGGCGGCCCTGCTGCCCTTCGTCAAGGAGCACGCGCGTGGCTAGGGCGGCGCTGTCCCGGGAGTCGGTCGTCGACCTGGCCGTGCGCGAGGTGGACGAGGGCGGGCCGGAAGCCCTGACACTGTCGGCGGTCGCCGCTCGGGCCGGGGTCGCCACGCCGTCGCTGTACAAGCACGTACGCAACCTCGCCGAGCTGCGCGAGCTGATGTCGGCGCGGATCGCCGACGAGATCTCCGACGAGCTGGGCCGGGCGGTGCTCGGCCGCTCGGGCGACGAGGCGCTGGGCGCGCTCATGGACGCCTGGCGCGCCTACGTCACCCGCCACCCGCACCGCTACGCGATGGTCGTCCAGCAGCCCCATCCCAGCATGCGGGCGGCCGGCGACCGCCTGGTGGGCGTCATGCTCGCGGCCCTGCGCGGCTACGGGCTGGAGGACTCCGGCGCGATCCACGCGGCCCGCTGCCTGCGCGCGGCGGTGCACGGGTTCGCGGTGCTGGAGTCGGCGGGCGCGTTCGGGCTGCCCGAGAAGCTCGACGAGAGCTACGACCTGCTCAAACACATGATCGTCGCCGGGCTCACGACCCCCCGATGAGGGTCAGGACGCCTCGAAGGCGGCGGCCACGACGGACCTGACCTCTTCCATCGTGATCGAGCCCAGCTCTCGCTTGAGCGAGGTCATGTCCACGTCGGGCATGCCGCAGGCCACGGCCCAGTGCCACGGCGTGAGATCGCCGTCGACGTTGAGCGCGAACCCGTGGCTGGTGACGCCCCTGCTCTGCCGCATGCCGATCGAGACGATCTTGCGGCCGGTCTCGGACGTCCAGACGCCGGTCAGCAGCTCGGACCCGGGGGGCGTGTCGCGCCGCTCGGCGGGCAGGCCGAGCTTGCCCAGCGCCTCCACCAGGCGCAGCTCCACCTCGCGGACGTAGTCGACGATGCCCTGGTCCTCGGTGAGCTTGACGACGAGGTAGCCGACGAGCTGGCCGGGGCCGTGGTAGGTGAGCTGCCCGCCGCGCCCGGTCTCCAGCACGGGGATGCCGCGCGCGGGGTCGGGCAGGTGCTCCATCGGGGTGCGCCGGCCGATCGTGTAGACGGGCGGGTGGCTGAGCAGCCAGAGCGTGTCCGGCCGTTCGTCGCGCTGGCGCTGCCCGACGAGGTCGGTCATGCGCTCCATCGCCGAGTCGTAGTCGACGAGATCGTCTTGGATGAGTGTCAGCGGCCTTGCCCTCATCCTTCGAGGATATGCCGCAGCCCGGACACCAGAGCACTCAGCCCGAACTCGAAGTCGCCGTCGGGGTCCTCCTCGGGCCGCGCCTCCAGCGGCACCGGCGCGCCCCGCTCGTCGATCGCCGAGCCGAGCGCGAACCTGCCGACCGAGATCAGCCCCCTGATCGCCTGCTCCGGGGTGAACCCCGCGTCCGTCAGCGGCCTGATCAGCTCGGGGACCTGCGCCAGCCGGCGCGGCGTCGGCCTCGACCCGGCGTGGACCAGCGCCCCGTCACGGTACGACAGCAGCGTGCGGCGGATCACCCGCCCCCGCTCCATGAGCCAGTTGTCCCACGCCTGGCCGGGCTCGGGCACGTCGATGCGCTCCAAGGTGCCGGCGAGCATCGCCTCGGCCATCTCGTCGAGCAGCTCCTGCTTGTTCTTGAAATGCCAGTAGAGGGCCGGCTGCTTGACGCCCAGCTCCTCGGCCAGGCGGCGGGTGGTCAGCCCGTCGACGCCGACCTCGTTGAGCAGCTTCAACGCCGCGCGTACGACCGTCTCCCGTTCCACGCTTGACAACTTATCAAAGATAAGGCTTTATCGTTGATAAGCACTTATCGATGATAAGGAGTTTCGGACATGGACGTCATCGTCGTAGGAGCCGGGCCCGTCGGCCTGATGCTGGCCTGCGAGCTGCGCCTGCACGGCATCCGCACGCTCGTGCTCGACCGGCTCGACGCGCCTACCGGGCTGTCCAAGGCGCTCAACCTGCATCCGCGCTCGGTCGACACGTTCGCGATGCGCGGGCTGCTCGACCGGTTCGAGGACGCGCCCCGGCTGCCGTTGCAGCACTTCGCGGGCATGCGGCTGCTCGACCTGACGCGGACCAGGACGCCGCACCCGTACGGGCTGCTGGTCCCGCAGGCGCGGGTGGAGGAGGTGCTGGAGAAGCGGGCCCTGGAGCTGGGCGCGGAGATCCGCCGGGGCTGCGCGGTGACCGGCCTGGCCCAGGACGAGTCGGGCGTCACGGTCGAGACCGGCGACGGCACGACGTTCAGGGCGAGCTGGCTGGCCGGCTGCGACGGCGGCCGGAGCACCGTACGCAAACTGGCCGGGATCGCCTTCCCCGGCACCACCGCCACCCTCGCCGGCTACGTCGGCGACGTCGTGGTCACCGGCGGGACGGCCACCGGCTGGGTACGCAGCGGCAGCGGCCTGCTGCTGTGGCCGTTCATCGGCCCCGGCGGCGCGACCAGGATCCTGACCGTCGACTACGGGCGCACGCACGACGACAGGGACGCGCCGGTGACGATCGAGGAGTTCGGGGCCGGCGTGCGGCGGCACCTCGGCGAGCGCACCCCCGAGATCGCCGAGGCGGTCTGGCTGTCACGCTTCTCCGACGCCGCCCGGCAGGCCGAGCGCTACCGGGCCGGCCGGGTGTTCCTGGCCGGGGACGCGGCCCACGTGCACATGCCGTTCGGCGGCCAGGGGATGAACACAGGCTTGCAGGACGCGGCCAACCTGGGCTGGAAACTGGCCCTGGCCGTACGCGGGCGGGCCCCCGACGGGCTGCTCGACACCTACCACGCCGAACGCCACCCGGTCGCCGCGTCCGTGCTGGAGAACACGCTGCAGCAGGTCACGCTGGGCGCCCCGGACGACGGGACGACCCGGCTGCGCGACCTGTTCGCCCAGCTCATGACCGTCCCGGAGGCCAACAGGCTGCTGGCCGAGGACGTGAGCGCGGTGTCGGTGCGCTACGAGGGCGGCGGCCACCCGCTGGTCGGCGCGTACATGCCCGAGGCGCTGCGCCTGGACGACGGGCGCGGCCTGCTCGTGACCCCCGACGGGGGCCCCGCCGAACAAAAGGCCGCGCGGTGGGCCGGCCGGGTGCGGGTGACGCGCGGCGCGGCCGGGCTGCTGGTGCGGCCCGACGGTTACGTCGCCTGGGCCGAGCCCTGCGAGGAGCCGCTGGAAGCGGCTCTCACCCGCTGGTTCGGCCCGGCGCAGGCGTCAGTGGGCGTATCCCTTCGGCTCTTCCGGGACGAGGATCCACATGGCGACGTAGACCACCCAGAGCGGGCCGGGGATGAGCGACAGCAGCAGCCAGAGGATGCGGACGAGGGTCGGGGGCAGGCCCATCTTGTCGGCGAGCCCGCCGCAGACGCCGGCCAGAATCCTGTGCTCCCTTGAGCGGTACATGCTGTTCCTCCGTGTCGTGATGACCTACTGGGAGAACGGACGGCCCGGCCGCCGTGATCCCGTCAGGAACCCTGAGAAAACCCTGTAAGGGTCAGCCATTCATGTGCCATGCCCAGATGTTCCCTGGTCAGTCCCCGCCGGGGGTCGATGTGGATCAGCAGGAAATCCGCCAGACCCTGATGCACCCTGAGGTATTCCTCGTCCTCGGCCCACACCTGGTCGTCGAACCACACGAACGGCCGCCGCCCGGCGTACGCGGCCACGTGCGGGGTCTTGAACATCTCCCCGTGCTCGCTCGGCGTCCGGTCGGGGCCCAGCGGGATGACCGGGAGCGAGGGCAGGCCGATCCTGGGGGCGATCCACTCGTTGGCGTGGTGCTCCCAGGTGGTGGCCCACACCAGCTCGGCGCCCGTGCTCAGGGCCAGGTCGAGGAGCCTGCGGCCGTGCCTGGGGTTGAGGTGCACGGTGTAGACCTGGGCGCCGATGGTGCAGCGGTAGCGCCTGAAGTCGGGGGTCGCCGCGCCCATCGGGTTGAGTACGCCGTCGACGTCGAGCAGGAGCAGGGGTTTCACCTCGCGGCCCCGGCCCGGTGCTCCTGGGGGCTGACGCCGCGTACGCGCTTGAAGGCGGCGCTGAGCGCGAACGGGCTGCCGTAGCCGACCTTCCTCGCCACCGAGCCGATCGTGGCGTCGGGCTCGCGCAGCAGGTCGGCGGCGAGCGCGAGCCGCCAGTCGGTGAGGAAGGCCATCGGCGGCTCCCCGACCAGGTCGGTGAACCGTCTGGCCAGCGCGGCCCTGGAGACGCCCACCTCGGTGGCGAGCGAGGCGACCGTCCACGGGTGGGCGGGGTTGTGGTGCAGCATCCGCATGGCCCTGCCCACGATCGGGTCGCTCATCGCGCGGTACCAGGCGGGCGCCTCGTGGGTGGCGAACCACGACCGCAGGACCGCGATCAGCAGCAGGTCGAGCAGCCGGTCGAGGACCGCCGACTGGCCGGGGTCGTCCTTGACGATCTCGGCGCCGAGCAGCGAGATGACCGGGCCGCCCGGCTGCGTGATCAGCGCGGGCAGCGCGTTCAGCAGCCGCCTGCTGACCTCGCCCTCGATCGCGTAAGTCCCGGTGATGAGCACGGTCCCGCCGTCGGGGTTGTTGCCCCAGGTGCGGACGCCGAGGTCCATCGACTGGTACAGCGACTCGCCGTCGATCGTGGTGCAGCGCTGGCCGGGGTGGATGACGATCTGCGGCTCGGTCGCGGGGGCGTCGGCCACGACGTACGGGTCGGGCCCCCGCACGATCGCGACCTGCCCGGGATCGAGGCGCACCGGTTCGCCCTCGCCGAGCAGCAGCCACGCCTCCCCCGACACCAGCGCCACGAGCGTGAGCGGGGCCTCGTCCTGGATGCGCATCGACCACGGCGGATCGAGGATCGAGCGGAGCAGGAAGGCGCTGCGGGCTCTCGGGCCGTCGAGCAACGCCGCGAGCTGATCCATGGGTAGACGATCGCATATGGGATGACGCTTCTCAACCATGGAGAGTCTTATCGGTATGACGGCTTACTAGATGCATCACGCTTTTGGTACTGGGCGGCACCGGCAAGACCGGCCGACGTGCTCGACGGCCGTGACGCCCACCTGTCGGACGGCGTACGGCAGGTGCCCGGACTCAGCTCCGGCTGAACCTCGGTTTCGGCACCGAGTCCAGCAGGAGGCGGGTGTAGGGGTGCTCGGGCTCGGCCAGCACCCGCTCCACCGGCCCCTGCTCGACCACCACCCCCCGGTGCAGCACCAGCGTCGCGTCGCACAGGTGGCGCACGACGGCGAGGTCGTGGCTGACGAACAGCAGCGCGACCCCGGACTCGCGGCGTACGCGGGCGAGCAGGTCGAGGATCTGCGCCTGGATCGACACGTCGAGCGCGGCCACCGCCTCGTCGAGCACCAGCACGGACGGCTCGACCGCGAGGGCCCGCGCGATGGCGAGGCGCTGACGCTGCCCGCCGCTGAGCTGGTGGGGCCGCGCCCCGGCCTCGCGGCTGCCGAGCCCGACCTGGTCGAGCAGCTCGGCGGCGCGCGAGCGGTCCTTCCCGTGCAGCCTGAGCGCGGTGTGCAGGCACTCGGCGGCGGTCAGCCTGGGGTCGAGCGAGACGTACGGGTCCTGGAAGACCATCTGGATCTCGCGGGCCCTGCGCAGCCTGGCGGCCCTGCCGCGCTCCTTCGCGCCCCTGGCCCGGCCGGCCACGGAGATCGTGCCGGAGTCGGGGGTCTCCAGGCCGACCAGCATGCGGGCGATGGTCGTCTTGCCCGAGCCCGACTCCCCCACCAGGCCGAGCGAGCCGCCCTCGGCCAGCTCGAAGCAGACGTCGTCGGCCGCGACCGTGGCCTGGAACGACTTGCGCAGATGGGACACGACCAGCATCAGGGCTCCACCAGGTGGCAGGCGGCCGCGCCGCCGGGGACGGGGACGAGCTCGGGCCGCGTCCGCGAGCAGTCGTCCACAGCCTGTGGGCAGCGCGGCGCGAACGGGCAGCCGGTGAAGGCGTCGTCGAGCGAGGGCGGGCGGCCGGGGATGGGCCGGATGGGACGGGGGTCGCCGAGCTCGGGGGTGCAGGCGAGCAGCCCGGCCGTGTAGGGGTGGCGCGGGTCCTCGAACAGCTCCTTGGCCGGGCGGGACTCGACCACGGTTCCGGCGTACAGGACGTGGACGCGGTCGCAGAGGGAGGCGGCCAGGTGCAGGTCGTGGGTGATGAACAGCATGCCGAGCCCGCGTTCGGCCTGGATCGTGCGGAGCAGGGCGAGCGTCTCGGCCTGGGTGGTGACGTCGAGGGCGCTCGTGGCCTCGTCGGCCAGCAGCAACGCCGGGTCGGCGGCGAGGGCGGCGGCGATCACGACCCGCTGGAGCATGCCGCCCGACAGCTCGTGCGGGTACTGCCGCAGCCGCAGCTCAGGCTCGCGCAGGCCGACGGCGGCCAGCAGGTCGAGGGCCCGCGCCCGCGCCTCGGCCTTGGGACGGCCCAGCGTGTGGACCATGCGCTCGGTCAGGAAGTCGCCGATCCTGCGTACGGGGTTGAGCGACGACCGCGGATCCTGGTAGATCATCGAGACCTTCGAGGCCCGCAGGTCACGCAGCGCGGCGGGAGCCATGGTCAGCACGTCGTCGCCGGAGACCAGCACCCGGCCCGACACCCGCGCCCGCTGCGGCAGCAGGCGCAGCACCGAGCGGGCGATGGTCGACTTGCCCGAGCCCGACTCGCCCACCAGGCCCACGATCTCTCCCGGGCCCACGGTGAGCGACACGTCGCGCAGGATCGGCCGCCGGCCGCCCGCCTCGATCGTCAGGCCCTCGATCGAGAGCAGCATCACGTCCCCCTCACGCCCATGCGGTCGGCGAGGCGTACGCCGATCACGTTGAACGACACGACCACCAGCGCGATGGCCGCGCCCGGCACCAGCACCGGCAGGAACGCGCCCTGCACGATCGCCGGCTGCCCCTCCTTGACCATCAGCCCCCAGTCGGACGACGGCGGCTGCGCGCCGAAGCCGAGGAAGCTCAGCGTGGCCAGGCTCATCAGCCCCTCGCCGAACAGCACCACGAGGTAGCCGACGATCGAACGGGCCATGTTCGGCACCAGATGACGCACGCAGATCGTCAGCCCGCCCATGCCCTGCACCCGATAGGCGTCGATGTACGGTTTGCCGCACTCGCCCAGCGCCACGCTCCTCGTGTACTTGGCGATCGTCGGCGTGTACGCCAGGCCGAGCGCGACGACCGCCGTGGTCATGCCGTTGCCGAACACGGCCACGATCAGCACCACGAACAGCAGCCCGGGGAAGGCGTACATGACGTCGGTCAGGCGGGAGACGACGGCGTCGACCCAGCCCCGGTGCCAGGCGGCCAGCGTGCCGAGCGCGACGCCGAGCACAGAGGCGATGGCGAGCAGCAGCAGCGGGCCGATCAGCGAGGTCCGGGCGCCGTGGAGGACGCGGGAGAGCAGGTCGCGGCCCGACTGGTCGGCGCCGAGCAGGTGGGCGGGCGAGGCCGGCGACAACGTGGCGGCGAAGTCGACCGCGTCCGGCTCGTAGGGGGCGACCAGCGGCGCGAGCACCGCGCCCGCCACGACGAGCAGCAGGAACCCGGCCGCCAGCCGGTGGCCGAGCGGCGAGCCCGCCTTGGGCGGCAGCGTGGCGACGACGGTCATGCCCGCCTCCTCACTCTGGGGTCGATCAGCGGCTGCAGCAGCTCGACCAGCGTGGTCACCGCGATGTACGCGGTCACCATGAGCAGCAGCACCGCCTGCGTGACGGGGAAGTCGTGGGTGTTGATCGCGTGCACCAGCAGCGAGCCGACGCCGTTGATCCCGAACGCGGTCTCCACGGTCACCGTGCCGGCCAGCATCCCGGCCGTGACCAGCCCGCACATCGTCACGATCGGCCCGAGCGCGCCCCTGAAGACGTGTCTGACCACGATCAGCCGCTCGGCGAGGCCGGACGCGCGGGCCACGGTCACGTGGTCGAGCTCGCGCTGCTCGACCATGGACTGGCGGGTGACCCGGCTGATGACGGCGAGCGCGCCGAGCGCCAGTGTCACGGCGGGCAGGGTCAGGTGCCACAGCGAGCCGCCGCCCATGACGGGGAACCAGCCGAGCTGCACGCCGAACAGCGAGATCAGCGCGGTGGCGGTGACGAACTGCGGCACCGAGGTGGCCAGCGTCGTGCCCGCGACCACCGCGCCGTCGGTGCGCCCGCCGCGCACCGCGGCCAGCACGCCGAGCGCGACGCCGAAGACGACGAACAGCACGGCGGCGTAGCCGACCAGGCCGAGCGTGCTGGGCAGCCGGGCCAGCAGCAGGTCGCCGACCTGGTCGTTGTACTGCTGCGAACGGCCGAGGTCGCCGGTCACCGCGTCGCCGAGCCAGCGGGCGTACTGGACCAGGAACGGGTCGTCCAGGTGGTATTGGGCGCGGATCGCCGCCAGGTATTCGGGCGTCAGGTTCTCCTTGCCGCCCGCCAGGAACGTGACCGGGTCGCCGGGCGCCGCGTAGGACGCCCCGAAGATCACGAACGAGGTGGCGAGCAGCGTGAGCACCAGCCCGGCCAGCTTGCGGACCATCCCTCAGCCCTTGGCCCCGAGGTCGACGGCCCACGGGTAGCCCATGTAGACCTGGGAGGCGGGCGGGCCGGTCACCTTGCCGCCGAGCACGACCGCGCTCGGCACCTCGACCAGCGAGATCCACACCATGTCGGCGGTGAAGCGGCGCTGCAGCTCGATGACGTCCTTGGCGCGGGCGGCGTCGTCGGTGGTCTCCAGCGCCTTGGCCACGAGCGCGTCGTAGTCGGGCGAGCTGAACCCGACCCAGTTGTTGGACGAGCCCGTCAGCCCGTTGTCGTAGAAGCCGATCGGGTCGGACTTGGTGATGTACCAGTCGTCGGGCACGAGGTCGACCTGGTCGCGCAGCGACTTGTCGGTGTAGAAGCTGCCGAACTCGGACGCCGGGACGGTCTTGATCTCGGCGGTCAGGCCGATCTTCTTGGCCGCGTCGACGAGCGCGTTGGCGATCACCGTGCGGGACTGCTCGCCGTTGGTGGCCACCACGATCGGCTCCTTGGGCGACCCGGCCTCCCGCACGAGCTTCTTGGCCTCCTCCAGCTGAGGGCTCTCCGGCGCGCCCTGGAGCTGGTCGTAGGCCGCCTGGAACGCCTCCTTCTCATAGGACCAGGCGCCCGCGCCCACGGGCACCTTCCAGGGCCTGGCGAGGCCCGCGAAGCCCGACTTGGCGATGCCGGCCCGGTCGATCGCGAGCGACAGCGCCCGGCGGATCTTCGGGTCCTTCATGATGCCGCGCCCGGTCGGCAGCAGCACGAACACGCGGGTCGTCGCCCCGAAGGCCACGTCGACCGCCTGGTTGCCTTGCAGCGCCACGGCGGGCCCGGTGTCGGAGAGGTAGGCGCCCTGGGCCTCACCCGTGGTCAGGCTGTTGACCAGCGCGTTGTCGTCGGCCCACCGGAAGGTGACGCTCTTGGTGAGCGGCTTGACGTCCTTGTTCCAGTACGCGTCGTGACGCTCGATCGTGACCTGGCTCCCGGACTTCCACTCCTTCAGCCGGTACGGCCCCGAGCAGGCGTCGTCGTGACCCGGCGTGCCGTAGTCCTTGCCCTGCTCCTCCACTACCTTCCGGTTGAGCACGATGCCCGCGCCACCCGCGATGGCCTGCACGAACAGCGCGTTGGGCTTCTTGAAGGAGATCGTGACCTCGTGGTCGCCGGTCTTGGCGACGGAGTCGACGTCCTCGAACTCGTCGGACTCGTCCATGCCCTCGCCCGCGTGGCGCTTCAGGCTCCAGACCACGTCGTCGGCGGTGATCGGGGCGCCGTCGTGGAAGGTCGCGCCCTGGCGCAGGGTGAGGACCATGGTCTTGGGGTCGGTCTGCTCGGCCTTCTCGGCCAGCCACGGCTTGACGGTCATGTCGGGCTGGGTCTGCATGAGCCGCTCGCAGACGTTGGACATGATCGTGCGGTTGGGGGTGCCGCCGTCGGCGTCGAGGTCGAGCGTGCCCGGCTCCTCGTCGAGCAGCCAGACGGCGTCGTCGAGCGGGCCTGCCGCCTTGGCGGTCTGGTCGACCAGGGTGAGCTTGGCCGGGTCGGGGGCCTTGGTGGTGGCCGCGGGGGCGCCGCACGCGGCGGTGAGCCCGATCAGCCCGACGGTGACGACAATCTTCTTCACGGGGTCATCTCTCCATGCGGTCCGTCGTAGAGGTTCCAGGGCACGCGCTCGTACTCGTGGTCGCAGGGCGTGCCGGCCGCGATCAAGTAGTCGCCCGTGGTGAGGTCGACGCAGCTCGACAGCAGGGTCGCCCACCGCTTGACGGCGGGCTGGGCGGGGTCGGGGTGGGTGCAGAGCGACTCGGGGTGGCCGAGGTGGTCGGACATGGCGAGCCTGATGCGCTTGCGCGCCTCGTCGGCGCCCGACGCCTCGCGTACGGCGCGCAGCCCGCTCTCGGCCCTCGGCACCCGGAACAGCGAGTCGGCCGAGCCGGGCCGGTAGGTGGCGGCGAGCTGGGGCGGCATGAACGCCTGGTAGTGGTTGCCGTGGACGAGCAGGCCGTCGGTCGGGTACATCCAGCCGACCGCGCCCGGCGTGGTCTCCAGGTCGATCGCGAACCCGCCCCGGTGGGTGACCAGCGCGTTGCTCGCGATGTGGGCGCGCGACTTGGTCAGCGCCTCCAGCGCCGCGTTGAGGTTGTCGCTGTCGAGCACCCTGCGCCTGATCAGGGTCTGCGGCACGCCCACGGTGTCGTCGAAGCGCCCGCCGAGCCCGTTGGCGTTGAGCGCGATGCCCGCCGAGTTGGCCCCCTGCCGCCCGACCTGCCCCGCCTCCACATGCATGATCACCGTCGGCCTGCCCGGCTGGACCACCCTGAGCACCATGAGCGTGTCGGACACGCCGTCGCGCCAGTCCCAGTTCTGGCCCGCGTAGACGTGGCCGTCGCCCGAGGCCCCGTCGAGCAGCGCGAACGACGTGCAGCCGTCGGGCTCGATCGTGCTGAACGTGGTGTCGTAGATGATCTCGCCGCGGGCGTTGAGCGCGACCACGTCGAGGAAGCCGATGCCGGCGCCCTCGGCGATGCCCTCCATCTCCTCGACCAGCTCGGGGGCGAAGGCCCTGCTCGGCGCGACCCAGCGGGCCGCCCGCTCGGTGACCTGCGCCCACGTCAGGCCGCTGGAGTGCGCGAACGCCTCGGCGTAGTAGGCGAGCGCCCGGTGCACGCGCTCGCGGGCCTGCTCGCCGTACTGCCGCCCGCGCTCGCGTGGAGCGCCGGAGATCTCGACGAGAGGGAGGGACTTGAGGCTCAATGGTGCTCCTTGGACCGGCCGGATGCCTGTAACGTTCATTTCATGAGGCGGCAAGTCTGTAGCGGTCGTTTCCAAGCCAAGGGTAATGAGCGCTACACGGGAGTCAAGAGTCGTAATGGAAAATACACACAGTCCGATTGAGCAGCTCAGAGCCATGGTTCGTCAGCTCTGGGAGGAGTTGTCGCCTGCCGAGCGGGCCGTGTGCCACTATCTGATCTCCGCCTCGCCGGAGCAGATCCTGTTCGCCAGCGCCCAGGAGCTCGGCAGCGCGACGGGCACGAGCAACGCCACCGTGGTCCGCACGATGCAGCGGCTGGGGTTCGGCGGGCTGCCGGGGCTGAAGCGGGCGCTCGCGGCCGAGTTCACCTCGTCCGTCGCGCCCGACGTACGCCTCCAGCAGCGCATCAGCCACGTCGGGCAGGACCTGTCGTCCATCTGGGAGCGGGTCTTCGACGAGGCGCGCGAGCGCGTCGACCACTGCCGCAGGCTCTATGACGCCGGGGCGTTCAAGAAGGCGGTCGAGCTGCTGATCAACGCGCCGGGCGTGTTCGTCTACGGCGCGGGGGCCTCAGAGCCGGCGGCCCGCCACCTGGCGCTCAAGCTGGGCCGGCGCGGCCATCGGGCCAGGGCGAGCTCGGCGACGGGGTTCGCGCTGGCCGACGACCTGCTCGCGCTCGGCCACGGCGAGGCCCTGGTGATCTTCCAGCCGGGGCGCAGACTGAAGGAGATCGAGGTGCTGATCGACCGGGCGCAGGCCGTCGGCGCGGGCACCGTGCTGATCTCCGACGAGCTCGGCGGCTCCTTCATCGACCGGGTCGACGCCGTGCTCGCCGCCCCCCACACCCCGACGGGCATCACGGCCGAGCCGCTGACCGGCATCATCGTGGCCGACGCGCTGCTCCTCGCCCTCGACTCGCTCGACGAGCCCCGTTCCGTCGAACATTCCCACCAGCTCAACGCGCTACGCGAGCAACTGCTCGGGCCCCGTTTCCGCTAGCCTCACCCTCGTCACTCCCGCGTCCGGAAGGTGAAGTCGTGATCGGCTGGCTCGAAGCGGTGGTGCTGGGGCTGATCCAGGGACTCACGGAGTTCCTGCCGATCTCCTCCAGCGCCCACATCCGTGTGGTCTCCGCCTTCTTCGGCTGGCAGGACCCGGGGGCGGCCTTCACGGCGGTCATCCAGCTCGGCACCGAGACCGCGGTGATCATCTACTTCCGCAAGGAGCTGTGGGAGATCATCTCCACCTGGGTCCGCTCCCTGTGGAACAAGGACCTGCGCTCCCACTGGGCCGCCCGCATGGGCTGGTACGTCATCGCCGGCTCGCTCCCGATCGGCGTGCTCGGCCTGGTGTTCAAGGACCAGATCGAGACCGTCTTCCGCGACCTGCGCCTGGTGGGCACCACGCTGATCGTCTTCGGCTGCGTCCTGTGGTTCGCCGACCGCACCGCCCGCAACAAGCTCACGCTGGAGAAGCACCTCAGCTTCACCCACGCCATCGTCTACGGCTTCGCCCAGGCGCTGGCCCTGATCCCCGGCGTCTCCCGCTCCGGCGGCACCATCACGGCCGGTCTGCTGCTCGACTACCGCCGCGAGGACGCGGCCAAATACTCGTTCCTGCTGGCCATCCCGGCCGTCCTCGCCTCGGGCGTGTTCGAGCTGAAGGACATCGGCGAGGGCCAGGCCCCCGCGTGGGGGCCCACGATCCTCGCCACGGTCATCTCCTTCGCCGTGGGCTACGCGGCGGTGGCCTGGTTCCTGAAGTACATCAGCACCCACCGCTTCACCGGGTTCGTGATCTACCGCATCCTCCTGGGGTTCTTCGTCATCCTCGCGGTCACCCTGGGCTGGATCCCGGCCTAGGCCGACACCGCCGTCCGGTCGTGGGCGGGCGAGGGGTAGTAGGCGGCCCACGCCTCGTCGCCCATGCGCAGGATCTTCAGGCCGGTCCAGCCGAGGCCGATGGCGGGCAGGATCCAGAACAGCACGGTCACGGGGCCGTACTCGATGGGGAACGAGACGACGTAGCCGACGAAGACGAGCACCGGCACCCACCAGCCGACGAAGCCCGCCCGCCAGACGGCCGTGGCCAGCAGCGGCAGGCCGAGGAGCGCGAAGAACATCCACGGCATCTGGAAGCCGAAGATCACGCCGGGCAGGTTGAGCATCTCGTCGAGGATCTTCTGCGCCTGCTCGGGCGGGTTGTGCCGGCCCAGCCACCATTCGACCGGGTCGATCATCAGCAGGGCGGACATGGAGATGTAGCCGATGGTGGCCGCGGCGCCGGCGATGTGGCCGAGCACGGTGGCCTTGCGCCGGGTGAGGTGCACCAGGCCGATGGCGGCGATGCCCATGAGCATCCAGCTCCAGTGGTACATGGCCGACTCGGCCTGCGCGAGGGCGGGGTTGTCGCCGTAGCTGACTGCCTCCCGCGAGTCGCCCCAGGTGCCCGGGTCGATGATGACGGCGATGGCCTGGAGCAGCGGCGCCACGATGAGCAGCGTGCCCGCCGCGACGCGGCGGAATGTCACCTGATTCTTGAACATGCCGGCGACGGTACGGTCCGCCGCCGCCGGCCGTCGTCCACCTGCGGAGCGACCGGAGGTCACCTCCCAGGAGGAGAAGATCAGACCGCGACCGGCGTGCGCGGCGCGACCGGGGCCTGCCGGGCCCCGCCTCCCGGCAGGACGAGCAGGAGCAGCCCGAGCAGCGCCCACAGGCCCAGCACCCCGACCGGCGTCCACAGCGCCGCTCCCCCGAAGAACACCGTGTTGCGCACGGCCTCCGCGGCCGGGCCCACGGGGAGGACCTGGCCGATCGCGGCGTACCACTCGGGGATGTAGCGCGCGCCGAGCGGGCCGCCACTGGCCGGGAGCCCGATCGGGATGAACAGCAGCGCCGCCACCCCGACCCCCGGCATGCCGATGAGCTTGACCAGGCCCGACACCACCAGGCCGACCGCGAGCGCGATCCCCGACGACACCGCCGCCAGCGCCCAGAAGTGCCCCGGCAGCGCCCCGAACACGCCGTCGGCCAGCCACGCGTTGGCCGTGCCCGCCACGATCGAGCCCGCCGCCAGCACACCGGCGCGACCGGCCACGCCGAGGCCCGGCGCGGCCCCGGACAGCAGCACGGCCAGCGCGATGCCCGGAAGGACCAGGCTGAGCACGTAGAACATGCCGGAGATGCCGCCGGAGTCGCCGGGCGGCAGCGGCACCGCGTCCTCCACCCGCAGGGTGCGGCCCTGCGCCTGCGCGGCCGCCTGGAAGGCGGCCGTGATCACCGTGGCCCCGGTACGTCCGCCCGCGCTCGCCACCACCAGCCTGCCCTCCTGCGGGACGAGCACCGCGTCCACCTCCCTGTCGAGCAGCGCGGCCCGCGCGACCTCGGCCGAGGGGTACGCGCCCAGCGAGAACGCCCCCGCCTTGCGCTGGTCGATGCCGCTCTGAAGCTGTCCGACCTGTTCGGCGGGCGCGACGACCGCGATGGGGACGCCGTGCGGCTCGGGCGCGTGGAAGGCCCCGAGGAACGACCCGGCGAAGAGCATCCCCAGCAGGGTGACCCCGAGGACGAGAGCAATGATCTTGCCCATCTTTTTCACCACCTGATGACTTCATCGATGTTGAATTCCAAGGTAGAGGAATTCCACGTGGTTGAATAGCCCCATGGCGGAGGAACGCGGAAGACGGCCGGGCAACCCGCAGACCAGGGACGAGATCCTGGAGGCGGCGATGGAGTCCTTCGCCGCCCACGGCTACGGCGGCACGACGATCAGGGCCGTGGCCAGGGCCGCGGGCGTCGATCCCGCGCTGGTCATGCACTTCTTCGGCAACAAGGACGGCCTGTTCGAGGCCGCGATCAAGGCCGGCATGCCGGTCGCGCTGATGGTCGGGGCGCTCGACGGCGACGAGGCGGGCATCGGCGAGCGGCTGGTGACCCGCTACCTGGAGCTGTGGGAGGACCCGGCCCACGGCCCGCGGCTCTCGGCCGTGCTGCACGCGGCCGCCGCCACCCCGGCGACGGCCGCCCTGCTGAAGGAGCTGCTGAGCCGCGAGCTGCTCGGCCCGATCGCCCGCCGCCTGTCCGGCGACCACCCCGAGGTGCGCGCGCTGCTGGCCGCCTCGCAGCTGCTCGGCCTGGCCATGATCCGCTACATGCTCAAGGTCGACCCGCTGGCCTCGATGCCCGCCCGCCAGGTGGCGGCCGTGGCGGCGCCCAACGTCCAGCGCTACCTGACGGGCGCGCTCTCCCTGGCGGAGGTCGCCGCGCGCGGGTAGGTGGCCAGGGTGAACAGCAGCGCCACCAGCCCGAGGCCGGCCGACAGCACGACCACCCCGGTCCTGCCGTACGCGTCGAGGGCCAGGCCGCCCGCGATCCCGGCGGCGAACAGGCCGACGTACTGGGCGGACGAGAGCAGGCCGAGTCCGATCGGCACGTTGTCGGGCACCGCGGCGACCGTCCTGAACTGCTGGGCCGGCCCGACCAGCCAGCCGAGCGCGCCCCACAGGAACGCCCAGACCAGGGCGATGGGCAGGGCCAGGTTCGCGACGGGGATGAGCGCCATGAAGACCGTGGACGCGCCGAGGCCGATCAGCACCATCCTGCGCGGCCCGTACGAGTCGGTGAAGCGCCCGCCGAGCTGGTTGCCCACGATCCCGCCGAGCCCCCACGCCCACAACACGGCCGGCAGCGGCAGGTCGAACAGCGACCCGATGTAGGTGTAGGCGGTGAACGCGGCGCCGAACATGAGCAGCTGCGTGA
>JABFVJ010000104.1 GCA_013362835.1 Nonomuraea sp.
TGGTGCGTTCATACTCATCTGGCGAAATATCGGTGAATTTCGCGAACACCGAGGAGAACGCGGTGTTGATCCACACCGAGATCGGCCCCAGCTCCGACTCGATGCGTTCGGCGGCCGCCCGCACCTGGTCGTAGTCGGCCACGTCCGCCTCGTAGACCATCGCGCTGCCGCCGGCCGTGCCCACGTCCACGGCGGCCGCGCCCAGGCCCGCCGTGCCGCGCGCGATCAGGGCCACCTTGGCCCCGCGAGCGCCGAGCTCGCGTACGACCGCGCGCCCGACCCCGCCGCTCGCGCCCGTCACCACTACTACGCGTCCTCGAAGTGGTGCCATGTCGGAAATCAGCCTGCCTCTCCTGATCGTCGCTGCTTCTGCCGCCGGATCGCCATCGCCATGTCGATGATCGTGACCACGAACAGCGCGACCGCGACCCCCGTCATCACCGGAGCTCCCGCGATGAGCCCCAGCACCGCGAACGCGAAGAGGAACATCAGGATGAACGACCCCACCCTGATGTGCACCACGTCGCGTGGCGTGGCGGGCACCATGGGGTGTCCCTTGCGGTCACCCTCTTCGTGCCACCTACCGTCATCTCTGTTCTCAGGCATGTCGCTCACCTGCCCGTCCTGTTTGTTACCTAACGCCCTGGGTAGCCGCCCTCTGTGCCCGAGCTACATCCCAGTGACCAGAGTGAGCCGGGGATCGTCAGGCGTCGTCGCGGGCGCGGATTCAGCTACGAGGGTCCGGACGGGCGTCCGGTACGCGACCCCGCCACCCTGCGGCGGATCAGGTCACTCGTCATCCCCCCGGCCTGGAAAGACGTGTGGATCTGCCCCTCCCCGTACGGCCACCTCCAGGCCGTCGGCACGGACGCGGCGGGACGCAGGCAGTACCGCTACCACGACCTGTGGCGCGAGCAGCAGGACCGGGCGAAGTTCGACCACGTGCTGGAGGTGGCCGAACGCCTGCCCGCCTTCAGGAAGGCCGTGGACGACCGGCTCAAAGGACGCGGGCTGACCCGCGACCGGGTTCTCGCGGCCGCCGCCCGCCTGCTGGACATCGGCTTCTTCAGGATCGGCGGCGAGAGCTACGACACCTACGGCCTGGCCACCCTGCGCATGGAGCACGTGGCGTGCCGGAACGGCCTCGTGACCTGCTCCTACCAGGCCAAGGGGGACATCCCGCGCGAGGTCGAGGTGGCCGATCCCGGCGCGTGCGCGGTCCTGCGCTCGCTCAAGGCGCTCGGCGCGGAGGGCGAGCTGCTGCGCTACCGGCACAAGGAGGGCGGCTGGGGCGACGTCAGGAGCGAGGACATCAACGAGTACCTGCGCGAGCTCGTCGGGTGCGAGGTCAGCGCCAAGGACTTCCGCACCTGGCACGCGACCGTGCTCGCCGCCGTCGGCCTGGCGGTCTCCAAGCACGCGGGCTCCAAGCGCGCGGGCGCGAACGGCCAGGCCAGGAAGCGGGCGGTCACGCGGGTGATGCGGGAGGTCGCCGAGTACCTGGGCAACACGCCGACCGTGGCGCGGGCGTCGTACGTCGATCCGCGGGTGGTGGAGGCGTACGACCAGGACAGGACGATCGCGGCGGTGCTGACCGAGCTGGGAGCCGACACCGATTACGGGCAACTCGCCACCCACGGGACAGTGGAACGTGCGGTTATCGACCTTATACGCGCTGTTTGAGTGGTTCATCCCCGGGCATGCGCCGACAGAAGAAGGAGGAAGACGATGGAAGCTCCGCAATACGTCGCGGCCCGCGTCCAACAGGCGCTGGCCGAGGACGGACGCACGCACGAGCTGGGCATCCGGGTCGACGTACGCGGCGACCAGTTGTTCCTGCGTGGTCAGGTGAGCGGGGCCGAGCAGCGCGACAGGCTCGGCGAGGTGGCGCACGAGATCGCGCCCGAGCTGCACCTGCACAACGAGATCAGGGTGACGGACATGGCGGTGCCGGGGGAGGATGAGCATCTTGACTGACCTGCGGATCGCGGCGGTGGGCGACATCCACCTGGGCGAGGACGTCAGAGGCCAGTACCGGCGCCACCTCGAAGGCATCGAGGAACGCGCCGACGTGTTCATGCTGGCGGGAGACCTCACCCGGCACGGCACGCTGGAGGAGGGCCGGGTCGTGGCCGACGAGCTGCGCGGCCTGCCGATCCCGACCGTGGCGGTGCTGGGCAACCACGACTACCACTCCGACCTGCAGTACGAGATCGCGGGCGAGCTGCGCAACGCCGGGGTCGTCGTGCTCGACGACGACGGCACGGTGATCCAGTGCGGTGACAGGAAGCTCGGCGTCGTCGGCGGGAAGGGGTTCGGCGGCGGGTTCGCCGGGAAGAGCGCGAGCGAGTTCGGCGAGCGCGAGATCAAGAACTTCATCTCCCACACCCGCTACATCGCCGAGGCGTGGAAGGTCGCGCTGAAGGAGCTCGTGGCCGACCAGCGCGTGGTGCTGTCGCACTACTCCCCGATCAAGGAGACGCTGGAGGGCGAGCCGCACGAGATCTACCCCTTCCTGGGCAGCTACCTGCTGGCCGAGGCGGTGGACACGGCCGGCGCCGACCTGATCCTGCACGGGCACGCGCACAAGGGCACCGAGAAGGGCATGACCCCGGGCGGCATCAGGGTGCGCAACGTCGCCATGCCGGTCCTCGGCAAGGCGTACGGCGTGTACTGCCTGGAAGAGCACGGCAACGACTACGACGACTGAGGGCAGGACTACAGCACGCGTGCGGCCATGACGCACACGTCGTCGGTCGAGCCGTCGGCGCCGAGCCGCCGCAGCACGCAGTCGATCATCTGCTCCGGGTCGTCCCCCACGCAGAAGTGCGCGGCCTGGACGAGCGCCTCGATGCCGCGGTCCAGGTCCTGCCCGCGCCGCTCGACCACGCCGTCGGTGTACATGAGCAGGACGTCGCCGGGTTCGAGCCGGGTGACGGTCATGTCGAACTCGGCCGCGTCGAACGCCCCCAGCAGCGTGCCGGTGACCCCCTCGACCAGGCGCGCCCGGCCGTCCCTGATGAGCACGGGGGCCGGGTGCCCGGCGTTGGTCCAGGCGAACGTGCACCGCTCGGGGTCGAAGTGGCCGATGATCGCGGTCCCGGTGACGGTGACGCCCTCGTTGGAGTGCACGATGAGGTCGTTCAGCCAGGTGGCGAGCTGTCCGGCGGGCGCGCCCGTGTAGGCGAGCCCGGCGAGGCCCGAGCGCATCTGCAGCATGATGCTCGCGGCGGTCAGGCCGTGGCCCATGGCGTCGCCGATGGCCAGCAGGACGCGGCCGTCGGTGATGAGCCGGGCCTTGAACCAGTCGCCGCCGAGCGTGGTCAGCTCCTCGCCGGGCAGGTAGCGCACGCCGACGGTGAGGCCGGGCAGGTGGACGAGCCCCCGGCGCATCGGCAGGATCGTGTTCTGGAGCTGCACGGTGATCCGGTGCTCCTGCTCGGCGCGTTCCTTCTCCTGGGTCGCCCGCTCGTGCGCGACGGCGAGCGCGCGTTCCCTGCGGCGGTTCTTGGTCACGTCCTGGACCAGGCATCTGACCTTGACCGGTACGCCGTCCCCGTCGAGGATCGGCTCGCTGTAGACGCACAGGTGCCGTACGCCGTGCCGGTGCTGGATGCGGTACTCGGTCTCGACGGCCTCGCGGAACTCCAGCAGCGACCGGATCTGGTCGTCCACGATCGGCAGGTCCTCCGGGAGCACCACGCTCGGCACGTTCTCCAGCGCCATCGGCCCTTCGGCGGGGTCGCGGCCGAACATCTCGTACATCTGGGGCGTCCACAGGATGCGTTCGGTGGCGAGGTGCCACTCGCCCCAGCCGACCTCGGCCAGCCGCTGGGCGCGTTCCCAGCCGGAGACCAGCAGCTCCTCGTCGTCGAGCGTTCGCCAGCTCACCAGCAGCCCGTCGTCCACCCGCGCCGCCCGTACGCTCAGCGTGGCCGGCCACCGCACGTAGTCCATGACCTCCACGTACTCCAGCGGCATGCGATGCAGGGATTCGCCCGACTC
>JABFVJ010000201.1 GCA_013362835.1 Nonomuraea sp.
AGGCGGCGTCGGCGAACGCCGTCCTCGCGGCCGCCGCTCCTTCACCACATCTTCGCCACACCCTCACCGCGGATTCACCGCCGCCGTGTCCCGCATAGTGGACAGAAGCGGATTCGGGAGCTGGACTCCGTAGACTGTGATGGTGATTTCCCGTATTGACATGCGCGGTTCCCTTCCGGACAACCTGCGCGACGTGCTGCCCCGCGCCGAACTCGACGTCGAGGCCGCCCTG
The DNA here is from genome assembly GCA_013362835.1 of Nonomuraea sp. Next base: position 233 of record JABFVJ010000201.1, read on the forward strand.
GACAAGGCGCGGCTCATCTGCGACGACGTACGCCATCGCGGCTCGGCGGCCGTGCGGGAGCTGACCGCCAGGTTCGACGGCGTCGAGATCACGTCCACCCGCGTCCCCGCCGAGGCCGTCCGGCGGGCGCTCGACGAGCTCGACCCCCGGGTCAGGGCCGCGCTGGAGGAGTCGATCAGGCGGACCAGGCTCGTCCACCGCGACCAGCGCCGCGTCGACGTCACCACCCAGGTCGTGCCCGGCGGCACGGTGACCGAGCGCTGGGTGCCGGTCGACCGCGTGGGCCTCTACGTGCCCGGCGGCCGCGCCGTCTATCCCTCCAGCGTCGTCATGAACGTCGTCCCCGCCCAGGAGGCCGGGGTCGCCTCGCTGGCCGTGAGCAGCCCGCCGCAGAAGGAGTTCGGCGGCCTGCCCCACCCCACGATCCTGGCCGCGTGCGCGCTGCTCGGCGTCGACGAGGTCTACTCCGTCGGCGGTGCGCAGGCCGTGGCCATGTTCGCCTACGGCACCGACGAGTGCCCGCCCGTGACCATGGTGACCGGCCCCGGCAACATCTGGGTCACCGCCGCCAAGCGGCTGCTCAAGGGCCTCATCGGCATCGACTCCGAGGCCGGGCCGACCGAGATCGCGATCCTGGCCGACGAGAGCGCCGACCCGGTCCACGTCGCCGCCGACCTGATCAGCCAGGCCGAGCACGACACGGTCGCCGCCGCCGTCCTCGTCACCACCAGCCTGGAGCTCGCCGAGGCGGTGGAGAAGGAGCTGCCCGGCCAGGTGTCGGCCACCCGCCACTCCGAGCGCATCACCGAGGCCCTCTCCGGCAGGCAGTCGGGCATCGTGCTGGTCTCCTCGATCGACGACGGCCTCAAGGTCGTCGACGCGTACGCGGCCGAGCACCTGGAGATCCACACCGCCGGCGCGGCCGAGGTCGCCGCCCGCGTCCGCAACGCCGGGGCGATCTTCGTCGGCCCCTACGCGCCGGTCTCGCTCGGCGACTACCTCGCCGGGTCCAACCACGTGCTGCCCACGGGCGGCTGCGCCTGCCACTCCAGCGGCCTGTCGGTGCAGGCGTTCCTGCGCGGCATCCACGTCATCGACTACACCCGCGAGGCCCTGGCCCAGTCGGCGGCCCACGTGAGCGTGCTGGCCGACGCCGAAGACCTGCCCGCCCACGGGGCGGCGATCCGCGCCCGCTTCGACTGGCGAGTCCCCACGGAGACCGAGTGAACAACTCCGACGACCTGAGCCTCGACGACCTGCCGATCCGCGCCGACCTGAGGGGCAAGACGCCCTACGGCGCGCCGCAGATCGACGTACCGGTCCGGCTCAACACCAACGAGAATCCCTACCCGCCCTCGCCCGCGCTGGTCGCCGACCTCGCCGAGGCGGTCGCGGCGAGCGCGGTCGAGCTCAACCGCTACCCCGACAGGGACGCCACCGACCTGCGCGCCGACCTCGCCGCCTACCTCGGCCACGGCCTGACCGCCGACCGGGTGTGGGCGGCCAACGGCTCCAACGAGGTGCTCCAGCAGATCTTGCAGGCCTTCGGCGGCCACGGCCGCACGGCCATCGGGTTCGAGCCGTCGTACTCGATGCACCCGATCATCACCAGCGGCACCAGCACCGAGTGGATCGGCGCCACCCGCGAGGGCGACTTCTCGCTCGACCCCGGCAAGGCCGTGGCGGCGATCGAGGAGCACCGGCCCGACATCGTCTTCCTGGCCTCGCCCAACAACCCGACCGGCACCGCGCAGCCGCTCTCGACGATCGAGGCCGTGCTCGGCGCCGCGCCGGGCGTGGTCGTGGTCGACGAGGCCTACGCCGAGTTCGCCCGCGAGGGCACCCCGTCGGCGCTCACGCTGCTGCCGGCCCACCCCCGGCTGATCGTCACCCGGACGATGTCCAAGGCGTTCGCCATGGCCGGCACCCGTCTCGGCTACCTCGCCGCCCACCCGGCCGTGGTGCGGGCGCTGCTGCTGGTGCGGCTGCCGTACCACCTGTCCACGCTCACGCAGACGGCCGCGCGGGTGGCGCTGCGCCACCGCGAGGAGCTGCTCGGCACCGTCGACGCGCTGCGCCGCGAGCGCGACGCGACCGTGGCGTGGCTGCGCGGCAAGGGGCTGGCCGTGGCCGACTCCGACGCCAACTTCGTGCTGTTCGGGCGTTTCCCCGACCGGCGCGCGGTGTGGGAGGGGCTGCTGGCGCGCGGGGTGCTCATCCGCGAGGTGGGGCCGCCAGAATGGCTGCGTGTGTCGATCGGCACCGGCGAGGAGATGGCGGCCTTCCGCGCCGCGATGGAGGAGATGCTGTGAGTCGCGTAGGGCGCGTGGAGCGGGCCACGAAGGAGACCTCGGTCCTGGTCGAGGTCGGCCTCGACGGCACCGGGCTGGTCGACGTCTCGACCGGGGTGGGCTTCTTCGACCACATGCTGGCCCAGCTCGGCAAGCACGGTCTGTTCGACCTCACCGTCAAGACCGAGGGCGACCTGCACATCGACGCCCACCACACGATCGAGGACACCGCGCTCGCGCTGGGCACGGCCTTCCGCCAGGCGCTGGGCGACAAGTCGGGCATCAGGCGGTTCGGCAGCGCGTCGTGCCCCCTGGACGAGTCGCTCGCCCAGGTCACGGTCGACCTGTCCGGGCGCCCCTACCTCGTGCACACCGAGCCCGAGGGCATGGCCCCGATGATCGGCCCCGACTACGACACGACGATGACCCGCCACATCCTGGAGTCGATCGTCGCCCAGGCGGCCATCTGCCTGCACGTGCACGTGCCCTACGGCCGCAACGCCCACCACATCGTCGAGGCCCAGTTCAAGGCCCTGGCCAGGGCGCTGCGCGAGGCGTCCGAGCTCGACCCGCGCGCCTCCGGGGTGCCCAGCACCAAGGGCGTGCTATGACCGACAACCTCATCGCCGGGGTGATGGTCTTCCTCGGGCTGTTCCTCATCGGCGGCGTGTTCTCGCTGGGCAGACAGGGTCTCAAGGTCGGCGCGGCGTGCTGCGCGCTCGGCGCGGCGATGGCGATCACGGCGGGGGTGTTGTGGTGGTGAGCAAGAAGATCGTGGTGCTCGACTACGGCTCGGGCAACCTGCGCTCGGCCGAACGGGCCCTCGCCAGGGTCGGCGCCGACGTCACCGTCACCGCCGACTTCGACGCGGCTCTGAACGCCGACGGCCTGGTCGTGCCGGGTGTCGGCGCGTTCGCCGCCTGCATGGCCGGGCTCAAGGGCGTCCACGGCGACCGCGTCATCGGCCGCCGGCTGGCCGGCGGGCGTCCGGTGCTCGGCATCTGCGTCGGCATGCAGATCCTGTTCGCCAAGGGCGTCGAGCACGGCGTCGAGACCGAGGGCTGCGGCGAGTGGCCGGGCACGGTCGAGCGGCTGGAGGCGCCCGTGCTGCCGCACATGGGGTGGAACACGGTCAAGGCGCCCGGCGACAGCGTGCTGTTCGCCGGGCTCGACGCCGCCACCCGCTTCTACTTCGTGCACTCCTACGCCGTGCGCGAGTGGGAGCTGCACCCCGCAGACCCCGGCTTCGCCCCGCCCGTGGTGACCTGGGCCGAGCACGGCGTGCCGTTCGTGGCCGCCGCCGAGAACGGCCCGCTCATGGCCACCCAGTTCCACCCGGAGAAGTCCGGCGACGCCGGAGCCGCCCTGCTGCGGAACTGGCTCGCGACCGTATGAGCGCCGCATGAGCAAGGAGCGGGCGCGCCGGCGGGCCGAGCGTGAGGCGGAGCGGGCCCGCGCGATCCGGCGCAACGAGGAGCGGC
>JABFVJ010000291.1 GCA_013362835.1 Nonomuraea sp.
GGCGAGCACCGCCACCAGGAGCAGCCCGGCGCCCGCCATCCGCGCCCACACCGACTCGATCGGCGTCAGCCCGGCGGCGATCAGGTACTTGGCCGCCGGCCCCGAGAACGCGAAACACCACGAAGACCCGACCGCGAGCGCGAGCCCCGCGTACCTCATCCCCCACCACCTCATGACGATCCGGAGAATCCGACCCTCACATGGACGAAGTCCCGCACACAACGGGATAAACAGGGGGCTCCGGGTCATCCCAGTGCCGGCGAAGCACGACGGTCCAGGGCCTCGGCGGCGGCCAAGGGGTTGGCGTAGTCGCGGAGGTGGACGATCCGGCCGTCGCGTACGGTCAGGACGAGGAGGTTGGGAAGGGTGAACCCGCCGCCCACGGCCTCCTGTTCGACGACGATCGTGTCCGGGTCGGCGGTGTCGTGGACGGCGAGGGTGCGGTAGCTCTCGTACCTGAGCGGGTGGTCCTTCCAGCCCGTGGTGATCCAGGCCACGATCGCCTCCCGGCCCTCCAGCCGGGACGGCACTCCCGGGACGGTGAACGGGAACTCGTGGACCGCGTCGGCGGCGTACAGGCGGGTCAGGTCGTCGGCGGACTGGTCGATCGAGGCGCGGCGGAGGCGTTCCAGGACCTCGCGCGGGCCCTCGGCCCGGCCGCCGAGCGGAACGCGTCTGGCGGTGACCTTGCGGTGGCCGATCTTCCAGCCGTCGGGCCGGCGCGTGACGACATCCTCGTAGACGACGCTTCCGGCGGTGCCGTCGGCCATGACGCCGATGCCCTTGGACCGGACGCGGGCCGAATGGTCGTCGATCGGGGTGATCACGAGGTTGGTGACGTGGTGGCCGACCGGGTTGGCCGCGCCCAGCGCGAGCGCGGCCTCGCGGAGGGCGGCGACCCCGTGCGCCGAGCCCCGGCCGTAGTCGTAGGTGACGTCGGGGGTGAACAGGTCGCCCGCTTCGTCCAGCTCCCCGGCGTCGACGAGGTGGCCGTGCAGGTTGATCAGGTCGGTGATGTCGGTGCGGTCTTGTTCGGAAAGTGCCATGAGGACGGCCCTTCGTGGCTGGGTGCCAGTAAAGTGAGGCATGGTCCGGTTAGATGGGCACGGTAACGGACTGTGTCCCCGGTTAGCAAGGGCGGGGTGGGTGCGCTGGCAGGCCACGACGCGCGGCGTCCGATGCGGGCGGACGCCCGGCGCAACTACGAACGGCTGGTCGAGCAGGCGCGCATCGCGTTCGCCGAGTCGGGTGTGGACGCCTCGCTCGACGACATCGCCCGCCGGGCGGGCGTGGCCAGCGGGACGCTGTACCGGCACTTCCCCACGCGGCTGGATCTCGTCGAGGCGGTGCTCGCCGAACGGATCGCCGACCTGGCCGCTCTGGGGCGCGGGCTGCTGACGGCCGGGGACGCGTTCGACGCTCTGGCCACCTGGTCGCGTGCCACGCTCACGCACGCCCTGACCTACCGGGGGCTGTCGGCCGCGGTGATGAACTCGGCGCTCGACCGTTCGAACGGCCTGGCGTCGGCCTGGCACGCCGAGCTGTTCGAGGTGGGGGGCGCGCTGCTGGAGCGGGCGCGGCGGTCGGGGGCGGTCACCGCCGACGCGGACGCGGCCGACGTGCTGCGGATGGTCGGCGCCATCGCCTGGGCCGCCCAGGACACCGAGGACAGCGCCGACCGGGCCGGCCGCCTGCTCGCCCTCCTCCTGAGCGGGCTGCGCCACGGCGGTCAAGACGGGTGAGCCACGGCCCGGGTGACGCTTAGGCGGTGACGCCGGTGGACAGGTCGAGGGCGATGTCGGCGAGCATGTCCTCCTGGCCGCCGACCATCCCGCGGCGGCCGGCCTCCACCAGCAGGGTCCTGGTGTCGAGGCCGTAGCGGGCGGCGGCGTCCTCGGCGTGGCGCAGGAAGCTGGAGTAGACCCCGGCGTAGCCGAGCGTGAGGGTCTCCCTGTCGACCCGTACCGGCCGGGTCTGCAGCGGCCTGACCAGGTCGTCGGCCGCGTCCATCAGGGCGAACAGGTCGCAGCCGTGCTCCCAGCCCATCAGGTCGGCGACGGCCACGAACGCCTCCAGCGGGCAGTTGCCCGCGCCGGCGCCCATCCCGGCCAGCGAGGCGTCCACGCGGGTGACGCCGTTCTCGACGGCGACGACCGAGTTGGCGACGCCGAGGCCCAGGTTGTGGTGGGCGTGGATGCCGATCTCCGTGGCGGGGTCGAGCACGTCGCGGTACGCCCGGACGCGGTCGCGTACGCCGTCCATGGTGAGCCGGCCGCCGGAGTCGGTGACGTAGACGCAGCGGGCCCCGTACGACTCCATGAGTCCGGCCTGGCGGGCCAGCTCGGCGGGCGGGGCCATGTGCGACATCATGAGGAACCCGGCGACGTCCATGCCGAGGTCGCGGGCCACCCCGATGTGCTGGGCGGCGATGTCGGCCTCGGTGCAGTGGGTGGCGACGCGTACCGAGCGCACGCCGAGGGCGTGGGCGCGGCGCAGGTCGGCGATGGTACCGATGCCGGGCAGCAGCAGCGTGGTGAGCACCGCCGACGACATGGCCGAGGCGGCGGCCTCGATCCACTCCTCGTCCAGGCAGGCGCCGGGGCCGTAGTTGACGCTGCCGCCGGCCAGGCCGTCGCCGTGCGCGATCTCGACGGCGGCGACGCCGGCCCGGTCGAGCGCGGCGGCGATCTCGCCGACCTGGGCGGCGGTGTAGCGGTGCCTGATGGCGTGCATGCCGTCGCGCAGGGTCACGTCCTGCAGGTAGAGCCTCATCGGGCGGCCATCCTCTCCGCGACACGCAGTGCCGCCGACGTCATGATGTCGAGATTGCCGGCGTAGGCCGGCAGGTAGTGGGCGGCGCCCTCGACCTCCAGGAACACCGACACGAGCAGGCCGGGCCCGCCGAGATCGGCCAGCGGGTCGCCGGCCGGGACCTCGCGGAACTGCACCTCCTGCTTGAGCCGGTAGCCCGGCACGTACGCGCCGACCTGGGCGACCATCTCCTTGACCGAGGCGGCCACGGCGGCCCGGTCGCAGTCCTCGGTCAGGCAGTAGACCGTGTCCCGCATGATCACCGGCGGCTCGGCCGGGTTGAGCACGATGATCGCCTTCCCCCGCCGGGCGCCGCCGACCTCCTCCAGCGCGCGGGCGGTGGTCTCGGTGAACTCGTCGATGTTGGCCCGCGTGCCCGGCCCCGCCGACTTCGAGGCGATCGAGGCGACGATCTCGGCGTACGCGACGGGCGCCACGCGGGAGACGGCCGCGACGATCGGCACGGTGGCCTGCCCGCCGCACGTCACCATGTTCACGTTCGGCACGCCGAGATGGCTGTCGAGGTTGACGGCCGGCACCACGTACGGGCCGACCGCGGCGGGCGTCAGGTCGACGACCTGCTTGCCGTACGGGCGCAGCGCGGCCTCGTTGTGCCGGTGCGCGCCCGCCGAGGTGGCGTCGAGCACCACCGACACGTCCTCGAAGCAGGGCAGCCCGATCAGGCCCTCGACGCCGTCGCTGGTCGTCGCCACGCCCATGCGGCGCGCCCTGGCCAGGCCGTCGGAGGCGGGGTCGATGCCGGCCATGGCGGCGACCTCCAGCGTCTCCGACGTCCTGATCACCTTGATCATCAGGTCGGTGCCGATGTTGCCGGATCCGATGATCGCGACCTTGGCTCTGCTCATTCCTCCCCCTCGCCGCCTCGGCAGAACCGGGCGAATTCGGTGCTCATCGACTGTGCGAGCGTGTCCACGTGCGGCCCTGAGCCCGTGAGCGGGGTGCCGTGGGTGCCGAAGTAGAGCGGCACGTCCACCAGGTGGCACGCGCCGAGCGCGACCCCGCCGTGGCTCATGGGCGACCGGTGCTCGCAGATCCGGTGCTCGGCGGGCCCTCGGTGGGCGGCGACGAGCTCCCGGGCGGGCGCGCCGAAGATCTGGTCGGTGTCCAGGCCGTCCTGGCCGATGGCGGTGAACAGCCGGGTCTCCTCGGCCGTCGT
>JABFVJ010000247.1 GCA_013362835.1 Nonomuraea sp.
GAGGAAGGCCGGGGGCGCGTCGTTCATGGTGCGGCCCACGGCGGTCAGGGTGGGCTCGACGGTCAGGCCGTGGGCCTCGGCGAGCGCGGCCAGCGGCTCGGCGCCGAGGAGCGCGCCGAGCGGGCCGCCGTCCTGGCCGTAGCGGCGGCCGTTCGTGACGGGGTCGGGGACGATGACCGAGCCGACCTCGCCGCCGCGCCCGGTGACGCCGCGCCAGAGCCCGCCGTCGAGCACGACGCCCGCCCCGACGCCGCCGCCCACCCAGAAGAGCACGAAACTGCTGTCCTCGTGCTCCTGGAGCTCGCGGATGGCGACCAGGTTGACGTCGTTCTCCAGACGTACGTTCTCCGGCAGGTCGTCCAGGCCGGACCAGCCCGACAACTGCACGGCCTGCCGTACCCGCCGGCCGTCGGCCTCGACGACGCCGGGGACGCCCACCACGACCTGGTCGAGCTCGTCCAGGCCGAAGCCGGCCGCGTCGAGCGTCTCGGCGAGCAGGCGCCGGACGTCACCCGTCGCGTCGGTCGTGTGGACGCCGAGCACCTGCCCGGTCAGGTCGGCGACGGACACCTCGATCGAGGTCGTGGTGAGATCGACCCCCGCCACGAGCGCGGCGGAGCCGTCGAGCTGCCACATCTGCGCGGCGGGCCCGGCGTTGCCCGGTTTGAGGCCGGCCTTCCTGGCCAGGCCGCTGTTCTCCAGCCTGCGCAGCACCTCGGCGGCCGACGCCTTGGACAGGCCGGTGTGCTGTTCGAGCTCGGCGCGGGTGAGGCCGCCGTGCTCCAGGAGCAGGGTGAGCGCGACGCGCTCGTTGAGCGTACGGAAGACGGTGGGGTTTCCCGAAGACATGCCTACTTCAGCGCTCCTGATGTCAGCCCGGACTGGATATGTCGCTGGAAGACGATATAGATCAGTACGACGGGAAGCACCGTCATGCTGAGCGCGGCGAACAGTCCCGGCCAGTCGGCCTCGTAACCGGCGATGGTCGAGATGTCGGCGATGCCCTGGGTGATGACCCAGAGGTTCTTGTCGCCGGGCAGCAGCACCAGCGGGATGAGGTACTGGTTCCACTGGCCGAGCACGTTGAAGATGGTGAGGCTGACCAGGGCGGGCTTGGCCATGGGCAGCATGACCTGGAAGAACGTGCGGGTGTGCGAGGCGCCGTCGATCATCGCCGCCTCCGCGACCGCGTCCGGCAGGCTCCTGAAGAACGACGTCAGGAAGAACACCGTGAACGGCAGCGAGTACGCCACGTAGACCAGCACCAGACCGATGTGGCTGTTGAGCAGCCCGAACCCGTCCACCACGAAGAACAGCGGGACGAGGGCCAGGAACACGGGGAAGGCCATGCCGGAGACGAACAGGAAGTAGATCAGCCGGTTGCCGGGGAAGCGGTAGCGGGCCAGCACGTACGCGGCCATCGAGCTGAGCAGCATCGTGCCCGCGACGCCGAAGAAGACCACGATGACCGTGTTGAGCAGGTAGCGGCCGATGTTGGCCCGGTCCCAGGCCCGCGCCCAGTTGTCCCAGCGCAGCTCGCCGGGCAGTTGCAGGGCGTCGCCGAAGATCTCGGCGTTGCTCTTGAAGGAGGCGAGCAGGGTCCACAGGAGCGGGGCGACGATGAGCAGCGCCCAAATCCCCAGAACCACCTGGATGCTGATTTTTCGGAACATTTCAGTAGACGACCTTTTCGCGGCGAGTGACGCGCATCGTCAGCGCGGCGAAGGTGAGGGTCAGGAAGAACAGCGCCACCCCCATCGCGGAGGCGTACCCGAACCTGGAGTAGGAGAAGGCGTTCTTGTAGATCTCGGTGGCCAGCACGGTCGTCGCGCCGTCCGGGCCGCCCTGCTCCATCGACAGGACGTTGACCAGCGCGAACCCGTCGAAGGCCGCGATGCCCAGATAGACCCAGGCCACCTGGACGGTGTCCCAGACCAGGGGCAGGGTGATGGAGAAGAACATGCGCAGCCGTCCGGCGCCGTCCAGCGAGGCCGCCTCGAACACGTCCTTGGGGATGGCCGCCATCCCGGCCGAGAACAGCACGACGTAGAAGCCGACCGCCTGCCACACCATCACCGCGATGATCGACCACAGCGCCAGGTTCTGGTCCGTCAGCCAGCCGACCGGCTCCACGCCCAGCTTCGCCAGCGCGCCGTTGACCACGCCGCTCGCGTCGGGCCGGTAGACGGCCTTGAACAGCACGCCGACCACCGCCACCGCCAGGACCTGCGGCAGGAAGAAGATCACCCGGTAGAACCTGGACCCCGGCGTGCCCGTGGAGTCGTTCAGCAGGTACGCGAAGGCCAGGGCGAGGGCGATGGTCACCAGCGGCAGCGTGACGAGCAGGACCGCGTGGTTGCGTACGGCCTGCCAGAACGTGTCGTTGCCGAGCATCCGCCGGAAGTTGTCCAGCCCGACGAAGTCGAGGTTCGCCGACACCCCGCGCCAGTCGGTCAGCGCGATCTGGAACGCCTGCGCGTACGGGCTGATCACGAAGACCGCGTAGAGGATCACCGGCAGGGCGAGGAAGCCCGCGACGAAGCCGTGCCGCCGCATCGCTCAGACGCTCCTGGTCTGCTTGGCGATCGCCGGGTCGGCCTTGAGCTCGTCGGCCTTCTTCTGCATGTTCGCGCAGAACTGCTCGGGCGTGATGCGTCCGGACATCACCGAGTTCGTCTGGACCTGTCCGTGGTCGAAGAGCTCCTTGTACCAGCCCTCGAAACGCGCGTCGGTGATGATGTCCGTCCCGGCGGCCTCCTGCGCCCTGGCCGCGCTGCGCACCGCCGAGGTCAGGTCGAGGCCGTCGACCACGCCGTTGACGACCGTGAGGTTCTTGGTCATCTCGGTGTAGCCCCGCGCGCCCTCCCGCGACAGCATCATGCGCAGGTACTCCAGGCCGCCCCGCGGGTTCTCGCCCTTGGCCGCGACGAAGAACGCCTCGCTGACCCCGATCATGATCGCCTCGTACGGCATCGCGTCGGCGGCGGTGATGCCGGGCACGGGCGCGATGGCGTACTCGAAGGAGTCCGGGCGGTCCTTGGCCATCTCGTTCTCCAGCCACGAGCCGCAGGGGTAGAACAGCACCTTGTCCTGGAGGTGCTTGACCTGCGTCTGCGTGTGGTCGAGCCCGAAGTACGCCTTGTCGCCGAAGTCGCGCTGCACCTGCGCCCAGGCCGCGACGGCCTGCCGTACGGGCTCGGCCTGCCAGGCGCCGCCGGCGAGGTTGTCGATGTCGACGATCACCTTGTTGCCGCCGATCTTGGCGGCGCTGTAGACGAGGTTCCAGAGCTGGTAGAAGGGCCCGACCTGGCCCGGGTACGCGAACAGCGCGATGCCCGCCTTCTTGGCCTCCTCGCCGAGGGCGTTGAACTCCGCCCACGTCTTCGGCGCCTGCCAGCCGCGCTGCTCGAACAGCTTGGCGTTGTACCACAGGGCGCGGTGGGCGACCGTGTACTGCAGCACCCGGGGCACGCCGTCGATGAGGGAGTTCTCGTAGACCCCGCCGACCAGCGTGTCGCGCACCTTCTTGGCCGGGTCCACCAGCGAGGGGGCGTCGAACAGCGGCGTCAGGTCGGCCAGGTGCCCTTCGGCGACGAGCGACTGCAGGTCGAGCGCGTCGGGCCCGGAGTTGTTCACCACGTCGGGGGCGTCGCCGCTGATGAAGCGGGGGCGGAGCTGCGTGCCGACCTTCTGGGTGGGCACGTGCTTGATCTTGGCGGTCTTGTAGGTCTTGCTGTACAGGGCTTCGTGGAGGCCGGTCGCGTAGCCGTCGCCGTTGCCGCCGCTGAAGATCACGACTTCCAGGGGCTTGGCGCCGTCCACGCCGAGGGGGTTGGCGGCCGAGGTGGGCGCGGCCGGGGCGGGGGTGGCCGCCGTACCGGTGGAGCGGCCGGTGGCGCACGCGGCGAGCAGCCCCGCCCCCGGTCCCGCCGCGAGGGCGGTGAATCCGATACGTCGAAGAACCTCACGTCGG
>JABFVJ010000365.1 GCA_013362835.1 Nonomuraea sp.
CAGCAGGCTCACGGCCGCGCCGAAGAGGATCAGCAGGATGGGCTCGGGGACGGGGAGCCGCCCGGCGAGCACACGGGAGATCACCAGCGCGACGGCGATGGGCAGCGCGAGGATGAAGAACTGACCCCCCATCCCCGTCTTCTGCCCAGAAAAGGACGAAGCCCCCAAACCATGCGGTCTGGGGGCTTTCGGGGAAGCGTTACGCCTCGGTCTTCTCCTCGGCGGGGGCCTCGTCGGCCTCCTCCTCGACCGGCGCACCGTTGATCTCGGTGTAGATCGCCTTGAGGTCGACCTCGTTGCCGTCGCTGTCGACGACCTTGGCCGCGTCACCGAGCACGGACTTGGCCTTGTCACGGACGATCTCGACCATGGCCAGCGTGAGCTGGTCGTTGTCGGCGAGGTGCTTGGCGAGCTCGTTGGGCTGGACGCCCATCTCCATGGCGCGGCGCACCACGAAGTTGGTCAGCTCCTGCTCGTTGACGCCCAGCTCCTCGGCCTTGACGATCTTGTCGAGGACGAAGCCGACCTTGAGGGCCTTGGCGGAGTTGCTCTCGAACTCGCCGAAGCGCTCCTCCTCCGTCGTCTGGTAGAGACGGAAGAAGGCGTCGCGGCTCAGGCCGCTCTCGGCGATCTGGTGGTCGAGGTTGTGCTTGCGGGCGTCGACCTCGGCCTTGAGCGCGCTCTCCGGCAGCGGGATGTCGATCTTCTCCAGCAGCGCGTCGAGGGCCTTCTCGCGGGCCTGGACGACCTGGTCGATCAGCTTGTTGCGGCGGGCCTGCTCGCGGATGCTGGACTTGAGCTCGTCGAGCGTGTCGAACTCGCTGGCGAGCTGGGCGAACTCGTCGTCGAGCTCGGGCAGGACCTTCTCCTTGACCGACTTGACGTTGATGATCACGTCGGCCTGCTCGCCGGCGTTCTCACCGCCGACGAGCTCGGTGCTGAAGGTCTTCTCCTCGCCCGCGGACATGCCCTCGAGCGCGTCGTCGAGGCCCTGCAGCACCGAACCGGCGCCGACCTCGTAGGAGACCTCGCTGGCCTGCTGCTCCTCGATGTTCTTGCCGTCGATCTCGGCACGCAGGTCCATGACGACGAAGTCGCCGCTCGCGGCGGCGCGCTCGACGCCGGTCAGCGTCGCGAAGCGCTGGCGGAGCGAGTCGAGCTGGGCGTCGACGTCGTCGTCGGAGACCTCGGCGGAGTCGACGGTGACCTCGGCGCCCTGGTAGTCGGGCACCTCGAAGTTGGGCCGGATGTCGACCTCGGCGGTGAACTCGATCTGCTCACCGTCGTCGATCTTCGTGACCTCGATGTCGGGCTGGCTCACCGGGAACACGTCGACCTCGTCGACGGCCTGGCCGTAGAGCTTGGGCACCGCGTCGTTGAGGGTCTCCTCCAGCACTACCGCCCGGCCGAAGCGCTGCTCGATGATGCGGGCCGGAACCTTGCCAGGCCGGAACCCGGGGACGCGCACCTGCTGCGCGACCTTCTTGTACGCCGCATCCATGCTCGGGCGCAGCTCTTCGAACGGCACCTCGACGGTGAGCTTGACCCGGGTCGGGCTGAGCTCCTCGACAGCGGTCTTCACGGAATGGTCTCCTTGATCAAGCTACGAGTGATCGCGGGCGCGTCCATTCGGTACGGCTCACGCGCCGCGCCCACATGAGCGGCATTGGGCATGCTCCGCAATGGCGGGAACCAACGCCGATGGCCAGTCTAGGGCAGATGCGTACCCAACAACGACGCCGTCGCCCTCAGAACTCCTCGGCGATCGTCCGCAACAGCTCGATCGTCTCGTCCGGGGTGGTGCTCACGGCGCACAGCCGCTCCATCACCTCGGTGTATCGGTCCACATCTTCGCGCTTGTCCAGATACAGCGCGCTGGCCAGCTGCTCGACGTAGACCACGTCCGGCAGGTCGCGGTCGGGGAAGCGCAGGATGCTGAAGGCCCCGCCCTCCGCGCTGTGGCCGCCGAAGCTGAACGGCATGACCTGGATGGTGATGTTGGGCTGCCGCATGAGGTCGACGAGGTGCTCGATCTGCGCGCGCATGACCTCGACCCCGCCGATGGGCCGGCGCAGCGCCGCCTCGTCGATCACGGCCCAGAAGACCGGCCCGTCCGGCCTGTCGAAGATCCTCTGACGTTCCAGTCTGAGGTCGACCCTCCTGGCGATCTCCTCAGCCGCGATGCCCGCCGATCCCGCGGTCACGACCGCCTTGGCGTACTCCTTGGTCTGCAGCAGTCCCGGCACGAACTGGACCTCGTAGGTCCTGATCCTGGCGGCGGCCTCTTCAAGGCCGACGTACGCCTGGAACCACGTGGGCAGGACGTCGTTGAACCGGTGCCACCAGCCGGGTTCGTTGGCGGTGGACACCAGGTCGAGCACGGCGGCGCGGGCTTGCTGATCCACGACCCCGTACAGGGTCAGCAGGTCGGCGACGTCGCGTTCCTTGAACCCCACCCGGCCCAGCTCCATGCGGCTGATCTTGGATTCCGACCCCCTGATGAGGTGGCCGGCCTCCTCGCGGCTGACGTTCTTTGCTTCCCTGAGCTTTCGCAGCTGGGAGCCCAGGAGGATGCGCAGCGCCGTCGGCCCGGAACCCGGCTGGTTCTGCGTCACTTTGCCTCCTATCAAGGTCCGCACACACAGTGACACCACATTGCCGGGTATGACAAGGTCTCAACCTCGTGTCCGATTAGGAGACTAATGCCCTAAAAGGCGCATGCTGTTGCACATTGCAGCTGCACGTGCATTTGGGTCTTGCAGCCGCCCGCGTTCGTGGCTCATGATGGCTTAGTGCATTGTGGGCCAAACGTGCACTAACCGAGGGCTAACGGGGAGGTATCGGCGGCATGGTGGAGGATCCTCTGGCCACTGCCGATTGCCTCCAGATCACCCGCGAGGTGGGATTCGACCACCTGCTCATGGGCGGGAAGCCCGACACCACCGCGTGCCCTCTCCCCTTCCAGGCCGACTCCGTGAAGACGGCCAGGGACGTGACCCGCTCCACCCTCCGCGGCTGGGGCCTGCACGACCTCAGCGACGACGCCGCGCTCGTGGTCTCGGAGCTGGTGACCAACGCCGTCCGATACGCGATGTACGCGGCCGGCCGCCGGGAGATCGAGCTCCTGCTGATGCGCGTGTCGCCGCACGTGCTCCTGGCGGTGGCGGACCCGAGCGACGAGGTGCCGCGGCGCAAGGAGCCCGACTTCGTCTCCGAGCACGGCCGCGGCCTCTACATCGTCGAGACCTACAGTCAGTGCTGGGGCAGGGACCCGCTCGACCGCGGCGGCAAGGCCGTGTGGGCGCTGTTCCGCACCGAAGAGGGCTGATCCGGGCTCATTCGCCCGTGACGCCGTCGATCCTCTCGCGCAGCAGGTCGGCGTGGCCGTTGTGGCGGGCGTACTCCTCGATCATGTGGACGAGGATCCAGCGGTGGGTGCAGTCCTGGCCGTTCCTGTCGGCGACGGCGTCGAGGGGCTTGGCGGCCGAGATGGCACGCGCGCGCTCGATCTCGTCCTGCCACGTCGCGAACGCCTCCTCGACCGACGCCTTGTCCACGTCGTTGAAGTCGGCGTCGTTGTCGACGTCCTTGTTCCACAGGCGGGGGATGTCCTCGGCGTTCAGCACCCGCCGGAACCAGACGCGCTCCACGTGCGCCATGTGCCGGACCAGGCCGAGCAGTGACAGCGCGGAGGGCTCGGCCGAGCGGAGCCTGAGCTGGTCGTCGGTCAGGCCGGCGCATTTGACGGCCAGGGTGCCGCGATGCCATTCGAGCCAGTTGTTCAGCGTGGTCAGCTCGTCGCCGACGAGGGGCGGGGGCACGCGGGTGTCTGTCATGCGTTGACCTTAGTGGGCGATTCCGGCCGTCGTCGCCAGGGTTCGCCTGGATTGACAGGCGGTGGTGGTGTTCGTCGCGGGAGTGTCGCCGCCTTGCACGACGTTCTGGCGTGGACCCCGGGACGACGAAGGCC
>JABFVJ010000339.1 GCA_013362835.1 Nonomuraea sp.
CCTGTCCTGGAGGAACACCTCGTCCACGCCGTCGAGCTCGCGCAGCCGCGCCACCACGGCGTCACGCTGGGCCGCCGTCGGCGCGCTCCCACCACAGCCATCGGCCCACGGCAGCCGCGGCCCGCCGCACATCACCACGCTCAGGTCGGCCTTGCCCTTCCAGAAGTCGGGTATCCGCGGACTGACCCTCATGACCCCGCGCTGCCCGGCGAGCCTCCGGCGGACGGTGTCGAAGTCCGCGCCGCTACGCAGCCCACCCTCGATGAACGGGACCCAGCGCACCTCACGCCTCTTCGCCAGCCCCTCATCCGTGATGACCTGCATGGCCCAGCGCATCTCGCTCTCGTCGGCGGTGACCAGCCTGGGCGAGACCACCTCGGGGATCTCGCGTACCAGCTTCATCACCTGGTCGGCGGTGCCCTTCGGGCAGCCGACCGCCTCGCCGGCGCACAGCGAGACGACGACCCCCACGGGCTCGGGGAAGGGATCGTCCGGCGGCGGCGAGGGCAGCAGCGAGCGCTGGTGCAGGTACCAGCCGCCCGCGCCGAGCCCGGCCAGCACGACGACGGCCGCCACGAGGAGCGCCGCCAGCCGCCGGTGCGCCTCGGCCCAGGTCCGTAACCAGGGCTCCCGGTCATCGCCGAACGACAGCTCGTCGGTCTCCGTCTCGGGCATGACCACGACTATCGCGATCTTCCCGCGACCCGGTCAAGCCACCGCCATCCACACGTTCACCTGCAACCGCCAGGTGCCGTCGGGCGGGTCGACGAGCGAGCGCTCGTCCTGCCGGGTGACGAGGCCCATGACCTGCCTCGGCGGGCCGTAGGGGGCGACCTGGGCCTCGGTCGCGGCCAGCACGACGGGCACCCGGCCCGCCGCCCTGACCCGCTCGATCGCGGCCCTGACCCGCTGCTCAGGCGCGACGTCGCTCGCGTCCCGCACGACCTTCGCGGCCGGATGGCCGCACATTCCGCGTACGAGCTGGGTGAGCCGGTCGCCCGTCACCCGCTCGGCGATCAGCACCGACGCCCCGGGCGGGATCGCCGCGCACATCGCGCGTACCGCCGCCGCCTCGCCCCGCTCGACCGGCGTGAACGCGGTGCCGATCGACGTCACGACCGGCGGCACCAGCACCAGCAGCACGCCCGCGACCGTCCCCCACCGCCGGGCGCGTACGCCGAGCCACGACCGCTCCCGCAGCCAGCCGAGCCCCCAGACGGCCAGCACGATCAGCCCGGGGATCACGATCGGGACGAGCCGGCGCGAGGCCCACGGGTGGTCGGGGGTGATCTCGGGCCGCAGCAGCGTGGTGACCGTCGTCCAGCCGATGACCGCGAGGGGCAGCAGCCAGCCGAACGGCCTGCCGTCGCGCAGCAGCCTGCGCAGCAGCACGGCCGCCGCGACCGTGGCCAGCACGACCGCCGGGAGCCCGATGTACCAGGCCACCCAGTGCAGGGAGTCCTCGAAGTAGAGCCGGTCGGGCTGTACGGGCAGGCCGTTGGCCTTCTGGATCTCGGCGATGAAGATCGAGGTGCGTCGGTCCTCGACGTTCGTGGGTTTCCTGGTCACGGTCTGGAACCAGGGGCGGGCGTACAGGGCGGCCATGACCAGGACGACCAGGGCGGCCCCCGTCGTGGGCGGCCACTTCGGCGGCCGGATCCTGGCCAGGAGGGGCGCGGCGGCCGTACCGGCGAGGGTGAGCACGAGCACCGCCCCGCAGACCGCCAGCAGCGGCCGTACCGACCCCGACAGGTACTCCAGGTACGGCCGGGCCAGCGCGTACGCGGCCAGCAACCCCAGCCCGGCCCCCGCCACCAGCCCCGCCAGCAGCGGAACCCCGACCGCGCCCTGCGGCCTGCCCGACCGCCGCATCGCGATCAGCAGCCCCGCGAACGCCAGCACCGGCAGCACGTCGCGCAGCCCGTCGATCCTGACCAGCACCGCCAGCCCGAACACCAGCCCAGCCGGCAGCCCGCGCCACCAGCGCGGCCGGTCGGCCTCGATCGCGTCCTGCGTGAGGGCCAGGCCGCCGAACAGCAGGATCAGCGACGGGATCTCGCTGAACGTGGTGCGCGAGGTGTAGAGGACCGGCAGGCTCACCGCGAACGCCGCCGCCGCGAGCAGCGCCCACCGGCCTCCGGCCAGCCGTCCCGCCACCCCGGCCACCGTCAGCACGGCCAGCGCGCCCAGCACCGCCGGGACCACGAACGGCGCCCCGAGCCAGTCGCCGACCGCGAACACCATCGGCGGCCCCGGCATGAACTGCGGCAGCACGCCCCCGTCCACCGGGTACGTGCCGACGCTGTCGAAGGCCAGCAGCGAAGGATCGGCCCCGCCGAACGCCTCCGCCCCGTCCGGGACGGGCAGCGAGCCGTGCCCGGCGATCCAGGCCGCGTACTGGGCGTACGTCGCCGGGTCACGCCGTACGACGAGCTGTTCGGCGTGCATGACCACGTTGAGCACGCCCGACGCGGCGGCCACCCCCACGACCCCCGCCACCTGCCAGGCGGTCGCGCCGATCGCCTGGCCAGGACCGCCCCCGCTCAGCGTGCCGCGCGTCCCCGCCCAGCACAGCAGCGCGGCGGCGGGCACGCCGAGCAGCAGCGCCGGCACCGGCGCGAACCGCCCGGCCAGCAACAACGGCAGGCCCGCGAGCAGCCAGCCCGCCAGGACGAGCGCGGGCGACACCGACAGCACGGCCAGCACCCGGCCCGATCGATCACGTTCCATCGGAGAGCGAGCGTATCCAACCCGGACCACCGGACCCGCTGAATGGCGTGCTGAAGTGGCGTGGAGTCACGGGGTCGGCGCGAACGCGGGTAGCGTACGCGGCGTGCAGGAGGAGCGGGAGGACGCGCGGGTGACACCGGAGACTCGTGCGGGAACCCCCGCCTCCCACCGCGCCGGAACGACCACCTGGCGACGCGGCCTCGAACGAGTCCTCGGCCGGCCGGCCAGGTGGGTGCGGCGGGCCGGGGAGCGGGCGTGGTGGCGGCGGCACGGGTGGTTCGCGGGCGTCCTGGCGCTCGGCGCGGCGCTGCGCGCGCTCGCGATGCTCGGCTACCGCCCGGCCCTGTGGTTCCCCGACTCCTACACCTACGTCGTCACCGTCTTCAAGCCGCGCCCCGACCTGGTACGCCCGGCGGGCTACTCGATGTTCATGAAGCTCCTGGAGCCCTTCCACGGCTTCTGGGCGGTCACCGCCGCGCAGCACCTGCTCGGCCTGGCCACCGGCGTGATCATCTACCTGGCCGCCCGCCGCGCCCCCCGGTGGGCGAGGACGCTCGCGACCGTGCCCGTGCTGCTCGACGCCTACCAGGTCGAGCTGGAGCACCTGCTCGTCTCCGACACGCTGTTCACGTTCCTGATCGTCGCGGCCGTGGCCCTGAGCCTGACCAGGAAGCCCGCCACCGCCGCCGCGATCGGCCTGCTGCTGGCCGCCGCCACCCTGACCAGGACCGTCGGGCAGCCGCTCATCGTCGTCCTGGCCGCCTGGTTCGTGCTGCGCAGGCGGCTGGGCCTCGCCGGGGTGCTGCTCGCGGCCGCGCTCGTCCCGGTGATCGCGTACGGCGCCTGGTTCCACGCCACCTACCACCGCGTCGGCCTGGTCGGCGCGAACGGCGCGTTCCTCTACGCCCGCACGATGTCGTTCGCCGACTGCGCCGTCATGAAACCACCGTCCGACCTGCGGGTCCTGTGCGACCCGCGCCCGCCGGAGCGGCGTCCGCCCTCCCAGGAGTACATCTGGGCGAAGGACTCCCCGCTCGTGAAGCTGCCCGGCATCACGTTCTCGAAGGAGAACGACGACCTGGCCTCCAGGTTCGCGACCCTGGCCATCACCAGCCAGCCGGGCGACTACGCCGCCTCCGTCCTGGGCGAGCTGACCCGCACGTTCACGTGGGGCCGGCCGGTCTATCCCGACGCCGAGGTCTACGGCTACTACGAGTTCCCCGCGACGCCGCCGGGACCACCTGGCCGCTATCCCGCGCGGGTCGGCGCCGAGTATGCCAAGCTCTACGAGCAGGGTGCGATCGGTACGAAGATCGTCGAGCCCTACGCCGCATGGCTGCGGGGCTACCAGAGCTTGGTGCGCCTGCCCGGCCCGGTGCTGCTGGCGCTCCTGCTCGTGCCGCCCGTCGCGGCCATCGCGCGAAGGGCGCGCGGTCTGCGCCACGCGGGCCGTCCGGAGTGGCTGGTGCCCTGGTCGGCGGCCGTTGTGCTGCTCGTCACACCGCCTGCCGTGGCCGAGTTCGACTACCGGTACGTGCTCCCGGCCGTACCTCTGGCCTGCCTGGCGGCGGCGTTGAGCGTCCGGCCTGACCTGCGGATACGGTCAGAGAACGGGAAAGAGTTTGGCAATGATATTCCACGAAATGTCCGGCTCTGAGTATGCTGTGCCGCGGAAACATCACGCCCGGGTCACGGTCGTTTCCGGCGGTCATGGCACCGGGCACGCCGTACGTGACCTAATCTCGTGGCGCGGAGCGACCAAGCCGGCGCGTTGGCGCAGGGAACGAGGCTAGGGGGCGTATGAGTGACTACAGGAGTGGGTCCGTGCAGGACACCAGGGTCGCCCCCAACGCTCCCGGCAGCCGGATGGCCCGCAGGGCCGCGGCCTCCTCACCGCCCCCTCCCGGCGACCGGCCGCCCCACGGGCGCCGCGCGCACGGCGGCGGCGGACAGGGCAGGATGCGCGTGCTGGCCTGGGTCAGCATCGCCACCACCACGGTCATGGTCGCGGGCGCGCTGACCGGCTACACCGTCCTCCGCGACGCGATCGGCAACATCAACCAGAAGAGCGTCAAGGACGACATCATCAACCCGCGTCCGCGCGACACGGGGGCGCTCAACGTGCTGCTCGTCGGCTCCGACACCCGCGCGGGCAAGGGCAACGCGAAATACGGCCAGCAGCTCGCCAGGACGGCCGACGCCGGCGGCAAGCGCACCGACACGATCATCCTCATGCACATCTCGCCCAACCGCGACCAAGCACGCCTGATCAGCTTCCCGCGCGACTCGATGGTGCAGATCCCGAGGTGCAAGAACGAGGCCACCAAGGCCGAGATGCCCCCGCGCCGCGACATGATCAACTCGGCGTACAACTCCGGCGGCATCGCGTGCACGATCTCCACGATCGAGACGCTCACCCAGATCCGCATCAACCACTTCGTCGAGGTCGACTTCAGCGGCTTCAAGAACATCGTCGACGCGCTCGGCGGCATCGAGATCTGCCTGAAGTCCGGCGTCAACGACAGGGCGTCCCACCTCGTCCTGCCCCCGGGCAAGAGCCTGCTCAAGGGCGAGCAGGCGCTCGGCTACGTACGCCTGCGCCACTACGGCGACGGCAGCGACATCCAGCGCATCAAGCGCCAGCAGATCTTCCTGAGCAAGGTCATCGCCAAGGCCACGAGCAGCGAGCTGCTGACCGACATCGGCAAGCTCACCGGCTTCATCAAGGCGGCGGCGAAGTCCGTCACCATGGACCCCGAGCTGGCCAACGACACCCAGCAGCTCATCGACATCGCGACCAGCGCCAAGGAGCTGACGGCGGGCGGGGTCAAGCTCACCACTATCCCGTGGCTGCCCGACCCCCAGGACAAGAACCGGGTGGTCTGGAAGGAGCCCGACGCCTCGGCGCTGTGGCGCTCGATCATCAGCGACACCGATCTGCCCACGCCGACGCCGAGCGCCAGCGCGACCGCCAAGCCCAAGGTCACCCCCAAGCCCGAGCAGGTGAAGGTCCAGGTGCTCAACGGCACCACCACGCCCGGCAAGGCCCGCGAGGTGGCCGACGAGCTCGCCGAGCAGGGCTTCAACGTCGTGGGCGTGGGCAACTACGCCTCCGCCGACGGCACGAGCCTGCCGACCAGCGAGATCCGCTACGCCAAGTCCGCCGCCACCGGCGGCGACTACGCGGGCGTGCTGGCCGGCGCGGTGCTGCCCAAGCCGGCGCCGGAGGCGGGCAAGGTCACCGCGACCAATCCGCAGCCGTACACCTCCACCGTCACCGCGGGGGCGGCCACCGGCAAGGGCGTCCCGGTGATCCAGCTCGTGGTCGGCTCGGACTTCAAGTCGGTCAAGGTCACCAAGCTTCCTGACAGCGTGAACAACAGCACGATCACCGCCGCCGACCAGAAGAACGTGTGCACCTGAGGCTCCAAGTTCCCTGTGGAACCGGGCGCCTCGTGAGACAGGCACTGTGAGATCGGGATAATGTGATGCGGGTCGGCGACGCAGTGCGGCAAGCCTGCTGTTAGGTGGTTGTAAGCGGTGTTTGTCAGTGTTGTGTCGTGCACCCCGGCCCCTACCGAAGCTGAGCTCTCCAGTGTCTGACACCAAGTTCTCCCCTCCGGTCACGACCCCGCGGAGCCCTGAGGGCCCTGTCGAGGAAGGCGGGCCGGCGAACACTGGAGCCCGCTGGCCGCTGCCCCAGGACACGGCCTGGGGTGACCGCACCGGCCCCGGCGACCCGGCCGCCGACCACACCGACCCCCATGGCGTCGCGACGGTCGAGCGCCCCGAGCCCGAGCCGGCCGCCGAGCCCCCGGCGCCCAAGCGGCGCGATCCCTATCTCGACAACGTCAAGTTCATCCTGATCGCGCTCGTGCCGCTCGGTCACTCGCTGGTGCCCACGCTCTCGGCCCACTCCTCCAGAGCGGCCTACATCTTCATCTACATGTTCCACATGCCGCTGTTCGTGATCATCAGCGGCTACCTGTCCAGAAACTTCTGGAACTCCAACGCGAAGACGAACAAGCTCGTCGACACGTTCCTGGTGCCGTACGTGATCGTCGAGGTGGCCTACGCCGCCGTCCGCTTCGGGCTGGGCCAGAAGTGGAGCCTGACGATCATCGACCCGGCCTGGCTCAACTGGTATCTGCTGGCGCTGCTGTTCTGGCGGCTGTCCACGCCGGTGTGGAAGCGGATGAAGCGGCCGGTGCCGGTGGCCATCGCGATCTACCTGTTCGCCGGGTTCTCGCAGATCTCGGGCGACTTCAGCATGGACCGCTTCTTCGGCCTGCTGCCGTTCTTCGTGATCGGGCTGGTGCTGCAGCCGGAGCACTTCGAGAGGCTCAACCGGCTCTGGATCAAGATCGTCGCAGGGGTCACGCTGCTGGCCGCGGCGGCGGTGGCCATCTTCGTCGCGCCCAAGGCGCCGCTCGACCCGTTCTACTTCAAGCACAGCTTCCAGGACATGGACCTGTCCTGGTGGATGGGCCTGCTGGTGAAGTGCGGGCTGCTGGTGTGCGCGCTCGCCATGTGCTTCGCCGTGCTGGCGCTGGTCCCGCGCGGCGAGACCTGGTTCTCCGACCTCGGCACCCGCACGCTCTACTGCTACCTGCTCCACGGCATCCCGGTGCTGATCGCCAAGGACCAGGGCTGGCTGGAGCTCCCGTGGCTCCACGGCCCGCTCGGCGTGCTCGCGATCGCGGCCAGCACGTTCGCGCTGGCGATCGTGTTGTGCCTGCCGGAGACCCGCACGGTGTTCAAGTGGGTGCTCGAACCACGCCTGACCTGGCTCTATCGCCGCCCCTCTCGAAGTTAAGCGGCACTTTCACCTGCGTTAACGCCTTTGACCTGGTAAGCGCGGAGCATCGACACATGCGCGCATGTGTCGCCACCACCGTCCATCATCCCGAGGACGCCCGGATCATGCACAGGCAGATCAGGGCGCTGCTCGACGCGGGCCACGAGGTGACCTACGTCGCGCCCTTCACCTACTACAACGTCACCCCGGCCGTCGGCCTCACCGCCCTCGACGTCCCGCGCCACGCCGCGTACGGCAAGGCGCGCGCGGCGCTGAAGCGCGGCCTGCGGGGCGCGGACCTGCTGATCGTGCACGACCACCACCTGCTGCGCGCGCTGCCCCACCGGCGCCCTCCGGTCGTCTGGGACGTACGCGAGGACGTCTCCTCCCGGCGGCGGGCACGCGCGGAAAGACGGCACCACGTGATCACCTCCGCGGTGGTGCCGGAGGCGACCCTGGTGTCACCCAGCCCGCCCCCTCCCGGCGACACCAGGGTCGTGCACATCGGCCGCCTGTCGGCGGAGAACGGCGTGGCCGAGCTGATCGGCCTCGCCGAGCGCCTGGTCCCGCACGGCATCAGGATGGACCTCATCGGCGCGGCCGACCGCGAGGTGCGCCCGCTGCTGCGCGACGCCCAGCGCGTCGGCCTGCTCGACTGGTTCGGCTACGTGCCCAACCGGCACGCCCTGCGCATGGCGGAAGGCGCGCTGGCCGGCCTGTCCCTGGCCGACGACGGCGTTCCCGAGCCGCCGACGAAGATCCTCGACTACATGGGCCGCGGGCTGCCGGTGATCGCGACCCGGCAGGCTGCCTCCCTCGTCCGCGACACCGGCTGCGGCCTGGTGGTGCCGAGGACCGTGGACGCGGTGCTGGAGGCCGTACTGGACCTGAAGGAGGACCCCGTGCGGCGGGCGAACCTGGGGGCGCTCGGGCACGCCGAGGCCCGGCTGCGCCACCACTGGCCCGACCACGCCGAGGGGTTCGTCAGGCTGGCCGAGTCGTGGGCGGGGCTGACCGAGCACGCGCTGGCGGTGTAGGGAATGGCCAGCGGGCGTCCGGGTTGATGTACTGGACGCATGGCATCGCATCTGATCCAAGGCCGGACGGTGGGCATGCCTGTGCGAGTGGGGGACGCGGAGGTCTGCAGCGTCTTCTACGCGGTGCGGGCCGACGCCGCGCGGGCGGTGATCGCCTATTCCGGCCTCGACGTGGCCGAGGTCTTGCCCGGCAAGGCCGTCTGCGTGCTGCTGTTCGTCGACTACCGTGACGGCGATCTCGACACCTACCACGAGTTCGGGATGGCGTTCCTGATCCGGCCGCCGGGCTCGCCGGGTTCCGTGGGGCTCGGCGACCTGCGCGAGGCGGGCGTCTTCGTGCACTGGCTGCCCGTCGACCAGCGGTTCACGCTGGAGGCGGGGCGGACGATCTGGGGGTTCCCGAAGGAGCTCGCGGACATCGAGCTGCGGCTCGGGTCGCCGTACAAGCGGTGTGTGCTGCGCAAGGACGGCAGGCTCGTGCTCGACCTGCTCATCAGGCCGGGGCTGCCCGCGCCGCCCGCCATGGCGCCGCTCGACGCCTTCACCCACCTGGAAGGGGTCACCCGGCGCATCCCGTGGTCCGTACGCGCCAAGGGCACCAGGATCCGGCCCGGGGGCGCGCTGATCCGCCTGGGCAACCATCCCATCGCCAAGGAGCTCAGCGAGCTGGGGCTGCCCAAGCGGGCCCTGTTCGCCTCGACCGTCGCCCACGCCTCGATGAGCTTCGGCGAGGCGGAACCGATCTAGACGATCGGCGGGCGGCCGAGCTTGACCATGCGCCAGGCGGTGCGCCAGGCCATGGGACGACGCTCGCCCGCGGGTGTGCGCAGCCCCTCGAAGAAGCCGGTGAACCACGCCTTGATCGCGACCCCCGAGCGGCGCTCGCGGATGAGGGTGAGCACGACCCAGTTGGTCAGGTAGAGGAACGCCAGCGGCCACGGCAGGTTACGCCGGGCCAGCCAGACGCGGTTACGGGCGTTGAGCCGGTAGAACTGCG
Organism: Nonomuraea sp.; assembly: GCA_013362835.1. The sequence goes on from JABFVJ010000339.1 coordinate 9,563, forward strand.
CGTGGCGGGTCGGCGGGACCTGCGGGTGGTACATGACGGTCTCGGCGTCGTACTCGATGCGGTAGCCCTCGCCGAGCAGCCGCCAGGCGAGGTCGGTCTCCTCGTGGGCGTAGAAGAACCGCTCGGGCAGGCCGCCGACCTGGAGGAAGGCCGACCTGCGCACGGCCGAGGCGCCGCCGAGGAACGTCGTGACCGGCGAGGAACGCTGGGGGTCGCCGGCGCGCAGGCGGGGCACGTGGCGCCGCTGGCCGATGCCGCCCTCGGGGTCCATCACCCGGAAGGAGATCACCGCGAGGTCGGGCTCGGTGGCGAACCGGTCGCGCACGTGGGCGACGACCTTCTGGTTGGCGTACCAGCCGTCGTCGTCGAGGAACAGCACGACATCGCCCGAACACTCCTCGACGCCGCGATTACGGCCGGCGGGAATGCCGGTGTTGTGGTCGAGCCGGATCGTCTTCACGACCGCGGCCGAGCCCTCGGGTGGCGTCGCCGACACCTGGGGCACGTCGGCGCCGTTGCCCACGATCACCACCTCGACGTCGCCGTCGACCTGGTTGAGCGCGGACTCGACGGCCCGGTTCAGCTCGGCGACCCGGTTGCCCATGGTGAGGATGACGCACGAAATCTTCAACGGGTCATCGTCCTGACGCGTTGAGGACACGAGCGGAGCATGCTTTCATGATCACCGAGTCTGCTGGTCTGCATGTTGTTGGCAATGGTGGAGCTAAGCGTATCGGAACCGGTGGTGAACCCCCACCGAACGGCGGACGTCCGATCAATACGACGGACGGGAGGCTCCTCCGGTTCCGGCATGCGATCACCCAAGCCGCCTCGACGCCATGATGCTGATCAGATGGAGCACGGTCTGCAGCCCGGCGGCGATCGCGCAGGCCACGATGAGCACGCGCGAGGCCCCGAGGCCGCCGACCGCCAGATCGATCACCGCGGCCACCACCGCGAGCAGCGACAACTCGATCGGCTGCATGATCCGATGGAACTTCGTCGCGGCCAGCACCCGCCGGGCCAGGCCCAGCAGCCCGGAGCGGAACTGCACCGCGGACGCCTCCGAGGCCGTGCCGAGCCCGCCCTTGGCCCGTGCGACGTCGACCAGGTCGGTCTCGACCTTGATGAGGATCGCGCCGAGCGCGGCGGCGAAACCGAGCACGGTGTACCAGTCGGGCAGCACGGCCGAGGCCCGCCAGCCGAGCCCGGCGAGCACCGCCGCCTCGGTGAAGTAGGCGCCGACCCGGTCGAGGTAGACGCCGGCCAGCGAGGTCTTGCCCGTCCAGCGCGCCAGCTCGCCGTCGGAGCAGTCGAGCAGCAGGTAGACCTGGACCAGCAGGGCGGCGAGCACGGCGGCCCACAGCCCCGGCAGGGCCAGCGCGAACCCGGCCGCGACCCCGGCGAACGTCATCACCCAGGTGAGCTGGTTGGGCGTGACGGGCGTCTTGGTCATCCACCAGGTGACGTAGATGGACAGGCGGCGCATGTAGAGCACGCCCGCCCAGTGTTCGCCGTTCCTGCGCTCCAGGTGGCCCTCGGGCTGGGCGACCCGGCGCAGCTCAGCTACCGAAGGCCCGGACATAGTCCTCCACCCGATCGCGGATCTCGGAGTCCTGCATGCGCAGGTGTTCCAGGATGGTGTAACGGCCGGGGCGGGTCGAGGGCGCGAGCGCGACGACCTCGGCGAACTGCTCGCCGGTCAGCCCGATGTCGGCGGGCACGACGGGCAGCTCGTGGCGGCGCAGGCAGCCGACCACCTGCGCGACCCTGGCGGCGTCGTCGCGCAGGAAGAAGCAGAAGGCGGCGCCGATGCCGGCGAGCTCGCCGTGGTTGGAGGTGCCGGGGAAGAGCTGGTCCACGGCATGCAGGATCTCATGATCTCCGCCGCTCGCGGGCCTGGACGACCCGGCGACCACCATCGACATGCCGGAAAGGATCAGCGACTCGGCCAGGACGGTCAGGAACGCGTCGGACTCGATGCCGTCCGTACGGCCGACCAGGGCCTCGGCGGCGGTGCGGGACATCGAGCAGGCCAGCCCGTCGATGGGCTCACCGCGCTCGACGTTGCCGAGCTGCCAGTCCTCGATCGCCGACAGGTTGCTGACGACGTCGCCCACCCCGGCCCTGACCAGCGACTTCGGCGCGTTGTGCACGAAGTCGAGGTCGACCAGGATGGCCAGCGGCATCGGCACGCCGAACGTGCCCTTGCCCCCCTCGTACGTCAGGGAGGCGGTGGGCGAGCAGATGCCGTCGTGGGAGAGGTTGGTGGCGACGGCCACCATGGGGATGCCGGCGAGCGAGGCGGCGTATTTCGTCGCGTCGATCGTCTTGCCGCCCCCGACGCCCACGACCACCTCGTAGGCGCCCTTGCGCAGGTCGGCGCCGAGCGAGACGGCCGCCTCGACCGACCCGTCGCTCACCCTGAACACCTCGGCCTCGCCCAGCGTGGGCGCGATGAGGCTCTCGATGTGGTCGCCCTGGCCGGGGCCGACGGCCACGGCCACCCGGCCGGAGGTCGCCACGCGGCTGTCGGCCAGCAGGGCGCCGAGCTCGGCCACGGCGCCGCGCCTGACCTCCATGGTCAGGGGCGCCGGCAGCATCCTCGCTAGAAGCGGCATGCGCGCTCCCTCTAGTAGCGAACGGCTATGGTGCGAGCCTTGGCCAGGTCGTCGTGGTTGTCCACCTCGACCCAGTCGACCTCGCCGATGGGCGCGACGTGGATGCCCTCGCCGCGCTCGACCATCTCCTGGTAGCCGTCCTCGTAGTAGAGCTGCGGGTCGCGCTCGAAGGTGGTCTTGAGCGCGTCGGCCAGCTTCGCCGCCGCACCGGGCCTGATGAGCGTGGCGCCGATGTACTCGCCGTAGGCCGTGGCGGGGTCCATCAGCTTGGTGATGCGGCGCAGCGAGCCCTCCGGCGAGAGGGTCACCTTCATCTCCTCGTCGGCCAGCTTCTTGACGTTGTCGACGGCGAGCAGGATGTCGCTCGTCTCCGGCGCGGCCAGCAGCGTCTTCTCGACGGAGACGGGGTGGACGGTGTCGCCGTTGACCAGCAGCGCGCCCTGCGCGAAGTAGTCGCGGGCGCACCACAGGGAGTAGGCGTTGTTCCACTCCTCGGCCTTGTCGTTGTGCACGAGGGTGAGCTTGACGCCGTGGCGCTTCTCCAGCGCCTCCTTGCGCTCGTGTACGGCCTGCGCCGCGTAACCGACGACGACCACGACCTCCCGCAGGTCCACCTCGGCGAGGTTGCGCAGCGAGATGTCCATGATCGTGGTTTCGCCGTCAACCGGCACGAGCGCCTTGGGCAGCGTGTCGGTGTACGGCCGCAGGCGTCGTCCGGCCCCGGCGGCCAGAACCATTCCCAGCAACGTGCACTCCTCGGTCGAGCATGACTACGTGTGCCCAAAGGTTAGTTGCCTTTGGCCCCTCCGCGGGTAATCCGGCGTTAGTCTTGCGTTCCCATGTCGGCCGCCTCCGTCCCGGAGCGGGGGGCGGCGAGCCAGCAGGTGAGGCTCTCCCAGCCGAAGAGCGCCCACAGGTAGACGGCCAGCACGACGTAGCCGGCGGTCATCCAGCCGGCGATGGCGGCCAGCGAGACGGCCATCATCCGGCCGTCCCAGCCGAGGCCGAGGGTCGACAGCCAGGGCGGCGGGTAGACGCGCTGGCGCAGCCGGTAGACCAGGTCGTAGTGGTGGAAGGCGAGCGCGCCGAGCAGCAGGAAGATCAGCACGGGGGGCAGCCCGCGGGCGAACCCGCAGGCGGCGACGAAGGTGTACTCGATCAGGCGCAGGATCGGCGGCACGAGCCAGTCGAGGCGGCCGTCGTGCGGATGGCTGCTGCCCGGCCCGGCCAGCAGCAGCGTCACGGCGGGCGCGAACACCGCGAGCCCGTCGGAGCCCGCCACGCCGATCAGCAGCAGCACGCCGGTGACGAACGTGCCCGCGATCACCGGCGGCAGCGGCGGGAGCTGCCCGGCCACGAGCAGGCCCATGGCGCGCGAGAGCGGGCCGTCGTCGCGGTAGGCGACCACCGTGCTGTCGGGGACGGGCGTCATGTGGACCGAGATCACGATGTCCGCCTCGCCTTCGTGGGGCTCACCGCGTCGACCTCGCGATGCGGCCGGCGAGCTGGTAGAAGGCGGCGAACCCGCCCCAGCACAGCAACGACAGGAACGTCACCCGGGCGTTCCAGACGGCGGCGGTGACGGCGATCAGCGCGGTCCGCTCGCCGATGGGCAGTACGACGATCTTCTTGAACCAGCGGGCGATCGAGTCGCGCTCCATGCGCTGGGCGAACCCGAGCACGCCGTGGGCGTTCCTGGCGTCGGCCGGCTCCAGCAGGGAACGCGCGGGCCTCGCCCACAGCGCGCCGACGCGGGCGGCGTCGGACACGGCGCCGGCGTAGGAGTAGTCGATCGCGTGCCGGACGACCTGCGTGATCATCGCCGCGGCGGCCAGGTACCAGATGCCGGTCCCGCCGAACCCGAACGCGAGCCCGACGTAGACCAGGTACTCCTTCAGCCGGTCGGCCATGCCGTCGGCCCAGGCCCCGAGGGGCGAGAACGTACGGGTGTAGCGGGCGAGCTGGCCGTCGAGGCAGTCGAGCGCGAACGACAGGAAGAGCAGCACGGCCCCGGCCAGCCGCGCGGGCTGCGTGCCGGCCGAGAACCAGACGGCCGACAGCGCGGCCAGGCCGATGGAGACGCCGGTGACGGCGTTGGGGGTGAGCTTGAGGCGTACGGCCGGTTTGATCAGGTGGCGGGTCCAGGTCGAGACGAAGAACGTGGCGACGAAGCCGTCGTCCTCCTTGATCGAGGTGTCGAGCCTGACCCTGGCCTCGTCCACCTCGGCGAGCCTGGTGAGGGCGCTGTCGGCGGCGTGCTGCCCGGTCACGCGGTCGGCGTGCAGCGGGCCGATCGCGGCGGCGCGTACGCGTACGCCCGACCTGACCAGGCCGACGAGCAGCAGGTCGACCGCCTCGACGGGGGTGACGGGACCGAGCCTGCCGGTGTCGGCCAGCTCGGCCAGCTCCTCGGCGATGTCGGCCAGGGAGGCGAGGTCGGCCTCGCCGGTCTGGAGCACGCCCCTGAAGGTGGCGTTGGCCTCGGGGACGGTGTGGAAGGAGCTGCCCGCCGCGGCGATCCTGCCGCCGTCGACGCGTACGGGCGGGCGCATGGGGGCGGCGGCCGCGTCGTACGAGACCAGCGCGCCGGTGTCGCGGGCGGGATGTTCGACGAGGAGCGCGAGGGCCTCGGTGTGGGCGACGAGGTCGGCGGGGAGCACCACGACGGCGCCCGAGGAGATCCGGGCGATCTTGGCCACGCCCCGCAGGTCGGCGCCGAGACCGCCGCCCGGGGTCACCACCTGGACGTCGCGGACGGGAAGCACGGCGAGCTGGTCGCTCAGCCGGTCGAGCAGCGTGCCGTCGGAGCAGGAGAGCCGGCAGGCCGCGGTCGTGGCGAGCAGGACCACGGAGGTGGTCGTGCTCACGCTGGTCAGTGAGTCGGGCAAAGCGCAGGTCTCCTCCCGGTAGGGAGTGCGTGGACACAGCGTAGCGACAGGGCGACGCAATATCACGGAACAGGACCGTTAGGCTGCCCGCATGGATGCAGGGCTGCGGTCGGTCGGGGTGCTCCTCGCGGGAGGCGTGGGGCAGCGGGTCGGGCATGAGCTACCCAAACAGCTCATCGAGGTCGCCGGCCGGACGATCCTGGAGCATTCGATCGCCGTGTTCGAGCAGGCGCCGGAGATCGACGAGATCGTCGTGCTGATGACGCCGGGTTACTCCGACCGGGTCGAGGAGATCGTGGCGAACGGCGGCTACCGCAAGGTCAGCCGGATCGTCGACGGCGGCGCGAGCCGTACGGAGAGCACGTGGCGGGCGCTGCGCGCGCTCGGCACGGAGGAGTGCGACGTGCTGCTGCACGACGCCGTACGGCCCCTTCTGGAGCCGCGGATCATCACCGCGTGCGTGGCGGCGCTGCGCGACCACGAGGCCGTCAACGTGGCGATCCCGAGCTCCGACACGGTCCTGGTGGCCGTTCCAGGGCCGGGCGGCGAGGTCATCGGCGAGGTGCTCGACCGCTCGCGGCTGCGGCGCAGCCAGACGCCGCAGTGTTTCAGGCTGTCGGTGATCAGGAAGGCGTACGAGCGGGCGCTCGCCGATCCGGAGTTCGCCGGGCGGCAGGCGACCGACGACTGCGGCGTGGTGCTGCGTTACCTGCCCGAGGTGCCGATCCACCTCGTTCCCGGCAGCGAGCGCAACATCAAGGTCACCCATCCGGACGATCTGCGGATCGCCGAACGCCTGTTCACCCTCAAGGGGTCCATCTCGTGACGTGTCCGGGCATGTCGTAGACGTTCGCGTGGAAGGCCCTTGACCTGCGGGTTGTTACCGTGCGGTCGCATGAAGAGAGTCCTGGCGATCGGTGCGCTGCTCGGCTGCTGTCCCGTCCTGCTGGTGTCGGCGCTCTGGCCGGCGCCGCTGCTGTTCGGGCTGGTCGCCGTGCTCTCCTACGCCGTGGAGTACGCCGCGCCGCGCCTGGCGGGCGGGGCGGCCGACCTGCTCAGCAGGGTTCACCTCGGGGTCACGCTGCGCTTCGTGGCCAGGGAGACCGCCGCGTTGCTGCTGGTGGCGCGGGTGTCGGGCGCAGACTCGCCGTGGTTCGTGGCGCTGGCCGCCGGGCTGTTCGCGCTGCACGGCACCCGCGCCGCGCACTCGGGCCTGGCGATGCGCCTGCGGCAGACGTTGAGCAGCATGCCGGTGACCACGCGCAACCTCGACGTCTCCGCGCTGCGCATCCCCAAGATGCCGCCCGCCTTCCTCGGCGAGCACCGGGGCGTGCGCTTCCTCGGCCTCGACGCGCTCCCGGTGCTCGGCGCGGCGTTCGGGGCCGCCGCGGGCGCGGTCGGCGCGGGCGTCGCCCTGCTG
>JABFVJ010000098.1 GCA_013362835.1 Nonomuraea sp.
CTGCCTGGCCGGGCTCGGCAGGGTCGCGCTCGACGAGGGCGACCTCGCCGAGGCGCGGGCGCGGCTCACCGAGGCGCTGGTGCTCAGCCGGGACGCGGGCCTGCGCGACAGCATCGCGAGGCGCCTCTCGGCCTGGGCGAGCCTGCTCGCCGCCGAGGGCGACGACCGGCGCGCGGTCCTGCTCTGCGCCGCCTCGCTGGGCCTGCGCGACCGCCGCCCCGACGCGCGGACGGAAGAGCTGCTGGCCCCGGCGCGCGAACGGCTCGGCGAGGCCGTGGTCGCGCTGCTGTGGACCGAGGGCACGGCGATGACGGCCGACCAGGCGGTCTCCTGCGCGCTCGGCGGCCCGCTGCCCGACCTGCTGGCCGAGCCCGTCGCCCCGGTCGCCCAGGACAGCAGGCTGACGGCCAGGGAACGCGAGATCGCCGAGCTGGTGGCCCGCGGGCTGAGCAACCGGGCGATAGCCGACGAACTGATCATCAGCCCCGCCACGGTCGCCCGGCACGTCGCCAACATCCTCGGCAAGCTCGGCTTCTCCACACGTACACAGATCGCCGCATGGGTGATCGGCGGACGCTGAGTCGTGGCGGCCTCTCTACACATCCCGGCGGCCCGGCGTTTACATCGTCGAATGAGCATGTCAGCGCATGCGGCGACGCCGTACGTACGCATACCGTTGCTGCTTGTGATCGACCGCGCCACGCGATCCTCGCCCCTCGCGCCGGGGGCCGCGCGGCCGGTCGGCCGGGGGGACGTCACGCGTCCCGACGGAGTCGGGCCTTCTCGGAGGGGTGGGGGCCGGGCTCCGGACGCGTGGCAGCGGGCTCGAGTCGCGCAGGGCTCGGGCCCGCCCTCCTCGGGCCGCTGGACTGCGGAAATGCACATCCCTCTACATACATCGGTGGATGCCCTCCGGCTGGGGGCGGCCGTACGTTGGCGGGCATGAAGCCGACCGCCTCGACCACCGGCACCGTGATCCACGAGGTGTTCCGCCGGGCCTACGAGCGCGGTGAGCGGCCGGCGCTCGTCGATCTGCGCGGCGGCCACGTCTACGGCTACCGCAGCCTGGTGACCGAGGTGACCAGGGCGGCCTCCGGGCTGGTGCGCAGGGGGGCGCGGCGCGACCAGGTGGTGGGGGTGCACGTGTCGTCGACGGGCACGCAGACGGTGGCCCTGCACACCGTGCTGGCGGCGGGCGGGGTGGCGGCGCCGATCGATCCGGGGCTCGGCCCGCACGAGGTGGCCGCGCTGCTGCGCGAGTGCGACGCGCGTACCCTGATCACCACGCCCGACCTGGCCGAGACGGCGATCGAGGCGGCCGACGGGTCGCGGGTGCGCCAGGTGATCTCGCTGGGCCCGGCGCTCGACACGATCGACTTCCGCGCCCTGCTCATGCTGGAGCCCACCGCGCTGCCCGCGCTCGACGCCAAGGGCCAGGACGCCCTCGTGTTCCCCGGCGGCGACCGGCTCACCCACGCCGGCCTGCTGGCCAGGATGGCCGAGCTCGACGTGCCGGTCGGCCTGACCGAGTCCGACGTCGTGCTGAGCACGTGGCCGCCCGGCGGGCGCGACCTGCCCGCGCTGGTCGGCCTGGCGGTCTCGAAGGGCGCGCTGATCGTGGCCGTGGGCTGCGGCGATCTTCCCGGCACCGGCCACGACTTCGGCGTCACCGTGCTCGCCGGGCCCGACGGGGCTCTCGTACGCGTCGGCTGAGTATGCGGACCTGTTACCTGCTCCTCCCTTGACGCCGACGCGCGCGAAGTGGGTTGATGGCCGTTGTTGACAACGTTGTCAAATCACCTACTTCGGGGGATTGCGAAGGGAAGGTGTGCGATGCGAAGGTGGTTGGCGGCCGTCTCGATCACGATGACGGGCGTTCTCGGCCTGGCGGGCTGCGGCGGAGGCGGCAGCGGGCAGGCTTCGCAGTCGGCCGCCCCGAGCGGCGGTGGCAAGCAGCAGGTGGAGGTCTTCTCCTGGTGGACCGGCCCGGGTGAGGCCGACGGCCTGCAGGCGATGAAGAAGATCTTCGAGGACAAGAATCCGAACTACACATTCTTCGACGCCGCCGTCGCGGGCGGCTCGGGCGACAAGGCCAAGGCGCTGTTGCAGTCGAAGCTGCAGGCCGGCACGCCGCCCGATACCTTCCAGGGGCACGCGGGCGCCGAGCTGCAGGGCTACATCAAGGCGGGCAACCTGGAGGACCTGACCTTCCTGTACGACGAGCTGAAGCTCAAGGACGTCTTCCCGGCCCAGCTCGTCGACCAGATCAGCGTCGAAGGCAAGATCTACTCGGTGCCGGTCAACATCCACCGGTCGAACGTCCTGTGGTTCAACCCCGGAGTGCTCAAGGACGCCGGCATCGCGGCGGCGCCCAAGACGGTCGAGGAGTTCATCGCCGACCTGGAGAAGGTCAAGGCCAAGGGCAAGATCCCGATCTCCATCGGGTCCGAGTGGACCGCCACCCACCTGCTGGAGAACGTGCTGCTCGGCTCGCTCGGCACCGACGCCTACAACGCGCTGTTCAAGCCGGGCGCCGACTGGAGCGGCCCGCAGGTGACCAAGGCGCTGGAGAACTTCGCCAAGATCATGTCGTACGCGGGCGACCCGCAGGACGACTGGCAGCCGGCCGCCAAGCAGGTGGCCGACGGCGAGGCCGCGTTCAACATCATGGGCGACTGGGCCTACGGCTACTTCCACAACCCGCCGGACGGCGGCCTCGGCAAGAAGTCGAAGACGGACTTCGACTGGGCGCCCGCGCCCGGCACCGAGGGCACCTACATGTGGCTGTCGGACAGCTTCACCCTGCCCAAGGGCGCCAAGAACCGTGACGGCGCGGTCGCGTGGCTGAAGGTCGCGGCGAGCAAGGAGGGCCAGGACGCCTTCAACCCGAAGAAGGGCTCGATCCCCGCGCGCAAGGACGCCGACCAGTCGCTCTACACCGACTACCTGGCCGACGCGCTGAAGGACTGGTCGAGCAACAAGCTCGCCGGGTCGATCCAGCACGGCGTCTCGGTGAGCCAGCCGTGGCTGGCCTCGATCAACGAGGCGGTCGGGCTGTACATCGCGAGCAAGGACGTCAAGGCCCTGCAGCAGGGCCTGGTGGACGCGGCCAAGGCCAACGCTCAGTGACGCACGCGGGTACGGCGGGGACGACCCGCCGTACCCGTCCGAAGGGAATGGTTGTGAGGCGGGCACGCACCTGGCTGCCCGGACTCCTCCTCGTCGCGCCGTCGATCGTGGCGATCGGCGTGTTCGTGTACGGCATGCTGGGCTGGAACTTCCGCCTGGCCATGACGGACAAGCACGATGAGGTGTCCGAGGGCACGTTCGTGGGGCTGAAGAACTTCATCGACATCTGGGATCAGGCGCGCTGGCGGCTCTCCGTCGACCACGCGATCGTGTTCACGGTCGTGTTCGTGGCGGGGGCGCTGGTGCTCGGGTGGTTCCTGGCGTTCCTCATGGAGAAGGGGATCTGGGGGGAGGGCACGTTCCGGGCGATCTACCTGTTCCCGATGGCCGTGTCGTTCGTCGCGACCGGCATCGTGTGGCGGTGGCTGATGAACTCGGGGACGGAGGAGCGGGCGGTCGGGCTGAACCGGCTGTTCGACGCGATCGGGCTGCCGCAGTGGCAGTGGTTCAGGGATCCGGACTGGGGGATGGCGGCGATGGCCCTGCCCGCTGTCTGGCAGATGTCCGGATATGTCATGGCACTCTTTCTGGCCGGGTTCCGGGGCGTCCCCGAGGAGCTGCGGGAGGCGGCCCGGGTGGACGGCGCGAGCGAGTGGGGCGTCTACCGGCACGTCGTGCTGCCCATGCTCAGGCCGGTGACCCTGTCCGCGCTGATCATCCTGGGGCACATCTCGCTCAAGGTGTTCGACCTCATCGTGGCGGTGTCGGGCAAGCAGATCGTCACCGACGTGCCCGCCGTGTTCATGTGGGTGGCGGTGTACGACTCCCACGATCCGGC
>JABFVJ010000361.1 GCA_013362835.1 Nonomuraea sp.
GATGAAGTGCACCAGGAACCCCGCGTACGAGGCCAAGAACACCGGTACCAGGTTGGCCGCCACCAGCACCCCGGCGCCCGCCGCCACCACCGGGAGCCGCCGCCGTAGCAGCGCGAGCGCGGGCAGCACCGACAGGAACCCCGCCAGCCTCACCGGCTGCGCGAAGTCGTCGTAAGCCTGCCGCACCCGCTGGCCCCAGAACCGCCGGGCCTCGCAGGGAAGCCTGCGCACGTACAGACCGGGCGGACGCAGCTCCCGCCCGCCCCACGCCCGCACGGTACGGTTGAGCTCCAGGTTCTCGAACAGCACGTCACCGTCGTAACCGCCCATGGCCAGGAAGAACGACCGCCGGATCCCGAACGTGCCCGGGTAGTCGCCCCCGAGGCAGCGGTTGAGCAGCGTGCGCGCGGTGTCCCAGCGGGCGTGCCAGGGTGCGGGGTCGAAGTAGTTCTGCGGCCTGACCAGCTCGGCCCGGCCCAGCAGGTCGTGCAGCGCGGCCAGGGCGTACGGCTCGTAACGCACGTCGTCGTCGGCGATCACCACCCGGTCGCCCCCGGCCAGCCGCAGCCCGGTCGTCACGCCGTTGACCTTGCCGTTGGCGAAGGAGAGCTCCCCGGCCGGCGGCACGTGCCGGACCAGGCCGCGCCAGCGGCGGGCGTGACGGGCGTACAGATCAGGCGGGCTGCCGTCGACCACGGTCACCCGTATGTGGCGGGACAGGCGGCGCAGATAGGCGGTCAGCTCGTCGAGGCCGGAGTCGTCGTCCCAGCGCAGCGGGAGCACGTAGTCGAGGTCGATCATGCGGGGACGTGCTCTTCGAGCAGCGAGGAGGCGCCGCGCCCCCAGTGGTCCATCACGTGCCCGGCCCAGCGGCGTTCGAGCGCGAGGGCGCAGGCGGCGCCGTACAGGATGTCGCCGGTCAGGGCGGGGAAGGCGGCCGCGAGACCGCCGCACAGGTCGCTCGCGGCGATCTGCTCGTGCACGGCGTCGGCCTGCACGTGCTCCTCGTAGAAGCGCGTGGCGGCCGCGTCGCCGCCGAGCCTGCGCAGGCCCATGGCGTAGCGGCGGTTGGGCTCGGAGGAGGTCATCTCGATCGCGGCCAGGTGGCCGGCCAGCGCCCCGCGCAGGCGGCGGTGCAGGCCGAACAGCGACATGACGTTGCCGACGGCCAGCGTGACCCCGGGCACCCTGGCCAGGTAGGCGCCGTAGGAGTCGTCGAGGCCGAGGCCGCGCATGGTGTGGCGGAACAGCTCGCAGTGCATGCGCTCGGGGCGGCCGCCGCCGTACTCGTCGGACTGGATCTCGACCAGGGCGGCCTTGGCGCGGCCGGTCAGCCGGGGGATGGCCCAGGTGTGCGGGTCGGCCTCCTTCAGGTGGTAGATCGAGCGGTGGATCACGAACTCGCGGAAGGCGTCGAGCCCGGCCTCGTGCCGCAGGTACAGCGAGACGGACGGCCCGGCGTCGTCGGCGGTCAACTCGGTGAGCGCGCGCCGCACCCCGCGGGGCGGCACGGGCCCCGGGCGTGGCACGGCGGCGGCCAGTTCCCGCTCGAAGCGCTCTTCGAGCAGGCCGCGCAGGCGCAGCAGCGACGGCTCCCACTCCCAGCGGTCGTCGACCTCGTCGAAGCCCTGGTAGTGCGGCTCGTAACAGGCGAACAGGGCGAGCTGGAAGTCCTCGTCGCCGTCGGGGTCGGGGGCGTCGGGCAGCGTCGCGGGCGGACGGGCGAGCCGGTCGAAGAGCAGGTCGGTGAGCGGCCCCCGGGGCGGTGGCAGGCGCATCACGCGCTCTTGCGGTAGACGGAGACGTGCGCGCCGCTCTCGTCGGTGAACGGGGTGCCGAGCCAGTCGGCCCAGCGGTGTTCGAGCGCCATGCCGGCCAGCCTGGCCATCAGGTCCATCTCGGCGGGCCAGGCGTAGCGATGGTTGGCGGGCAGCAGCCGCACGCCTTCGGCGGTCAGCCGCACCCGGGTCGTCCGCATGTGCTGGGTGGCCGGGGCGAGCCTGGCGGCCTCCACGACGACGACGTCCTCGGCCAGCGACAGCAGCCGCAGCGCCGAGCCGTGGCGGAAGGCGCCCGGGTCGGGCACCCACGCCTCGACCACGAACCGGCCGCCCTCGCGCAGGTGGGCCGCCGCGTTGCGGAAGCAGTTGACCTGCGCCTCCTGCGAGGGCAGCGCGAAGATCGTGTTGATCGCGAGCACCACCAGCGCGTACGACCCCTCGACCCGCAGCGTGGAGAAGTCGCCCACGGTCACCGGGATGCCCTCGCCGCCCGGCTTGGCCCGCAGCTCCTCGGTCATCTCCGGCGAGGCGTCGATCCCGGCGACCGGCAGGCCGCGCGCGGCGAGCGGCAGCGCCAGCCGTCCGGTGCCGATGCCGAACTCCAGCACAGGGCCGCCGGACGCCAGCGTGCGCAGCCGCTCGACGGCCGCCTCGGTCGGCAGCCCGGTGACCGTGGCGTCGTAGATGTCGGCGATGCCGCGCCCGTAGGCAGAGGCGTCGTAGCCCACGCGCACCCCCTGTCCCCCGCGTTTACGCAGGTGAATGCCCGTGGGCTGATCGGCTAAACGCTGACCTCCACCCGTCCGCCCGCCACCCGTACGGCGTAGACGGGCACCTGTACGGCCTCCTCGTCCAGGCACGCGCCCGACACCAGAGAGAAGACCTGCTTGTGCAGCGGCGAGGCCACCGTGGGCTCGCCGCGCCTGGTGCCGACGATGCCGCGGGAGAGCACGTACGCGCCGCTGAACGGGTCGAGGTTGTCCAGCGCGTGCACGTCGCCCTCGTAGGTGCGGAACAGCGCGACCTGCCGGCCGCCGATCAGGGCGCAGACGCCGCGCTCGGGCATCATGGCCGCGTAGTCGCAGACCGGGGTCCAGCTCATCGGGCCATCACCGGCTTGATCTGGCCGCGCTCGGAGGAGAACACGATCGACGGGTCGGGCACGCCGGGGGCGTTGACGAAGCTGACGAACCGGCCCAGCTTCTCCGGGTCGTCCAGGGTCGCCGCCCATTCGTCGGCGTAGGTGGCGATGTGGTTGTCCATCTGCGCGTCGAGGTCGGCGCAGATGCCGAGCGAGTCTTGCATGATCACCTCTCGCAGGTAGTCGAGGCCGCCGTCGAGCGACTCCAGCCAGGCGGCGGTGCGCTGCAACCGGTCGGCGGTGCGGATGTAGAACATGAGGAACCGGTCGATGGTCCTGATCAGCTCGTCGGTGCTCAGGTCGGTGGCCAGCAGGTCGGCGTGGCGGGGCTTGAAGCCGCCGTTGCCGCCGACGTACAGGTTCCAGCCCTGCTCGGTGGCGATGATGCCGAAGTCCTTCGACCTGGCCTCGGCGCACTCGCGGGCGCAGCCGGAGACGGCCGACTTGAGCTTGTGCGGGGAGCGCAGGCCGCGGTAGCGCAGCTCCAGCGCGATGGCCATGCCCACCGAGTCCTGGACGCCGTAGCGGCACCAGGTGGAGCCGACGCACGACTTCACCGTACGCAGGGCCTTGCCGTACGCGTGGCCCGACTCGAACCCGGCGTCCACCAGCCGCCGCCAGATCGCCGGAAGCTGATCGACCGTGGCGCCGAACAGGTCGATGCGCTGCCCGCCGGTGATCTTGGTGTAGAGGCCGAAGTCGCGGGCGACCTCGCCGATCACGATGAGCTTGTCGGGCGTGATCTCGCCGCCCGGGATGCGCGGCACGACCGAGTACGTGCCGTTCTTCTGGATGTTGGCGAGGAAGGCGTCGTTGGTGTCCTGGAGGGCGGCCCGCTCGCCTTCGAGCACGTGCCCGTTGTGCAGCGAGGCGAGGATCGAGGCCACGGCCGGCTTGCAGATGTCGCAGCCGCGTCCCTGCCCGTGCTCGGCGATGAGCTGGGAGAACGTCGTGATGCCGCGCACCCGTACGATGTCGAACAGCTCGGCCCGCGAGTACGTGAAGTGCTCGCACAGCGCCTTGCTGACCTCGACGCCCGACTTCTCCAGGAGCGTCTTGAGCATCGGCACGCAGCTGCCGCAGGTGGTGCCGGCCCGCGTGCACGCCTTGATCCCGGGCACGTCGGTGACGCCCTTGTCGGCGATGGCGTGCCGGACGTCGCCCGCGCACACGTTGTTGCACGAGCAGACCTGCGCGTCGTCGGGCAGGTCGAGCTGCGCCCCCGAGCCGCTGAACAGCAGGTCGGAAGGCGCGGCCGGCAACGGCTTGCCGACGAACGGCCGAAGCGTCGAGTACGGCCCCGCGTCCCCCACGCAGATGCCGCCGAGCAGCGTCTGGGCGTCGTCGCTGATGAACAGCCGCTTGTAGACCCCGGCCACCGGGTCCATGTAGGTGACGTCGAGCGCGCCGTCCATCGCGCCGAACTGCGCGACCTCGACGCCGAGCAGCTTGAGCTTGGTGGACATGTCGGCGCCCTCGAAGGCGGCGGCCCCGCCGAGTATGCGGTCGGCGGCCACCTCGGCCATCGTGTTGCACGGCCCGACCAGGCCGTAGATCATGCCGCCGGCCAGCGCGCACTCGCCGATCGCGTAGACCGACGGGTCGGAGGTGCGCATCCCGGGGTCGACCACGATGCCGCCCCGCTCGCCCACCTGCAGCCCCGACGCCCTGGCCAGCTCGTCACGCGGCCTGATTCCGGCCGAGAACACGACGACCTGCGCCTCGATCAGCTCGCCGTCGGGCTTGAGCAGCCCGGTGACCCGGCCGTCCTCGCCGGTGACGATCTCCTGGACGCCCGCGCCCGCGTGCACGCTGAGCCCGAGGCTCTCGATGTGCCCCTTGAGCACCGAGCCGCCGCCCTCGTCCACCTGGCGCGGCATCAGCCACGGGCTCATCTCGACGATGTGCGCCTTCAGGCCCAGGGCCCGCAGCGCGTCGGCCGCCTCCAGGCCGAGCAGGCCGCCGCCGACCACGACGCCTTCGGCGGCGTCCTTGGCGGCCACCCTGATGGCGTCCAGGTCGTCGATGGTGCGGTAGACGTAGGCGTGTTCCCGGCCCGGCACCGGCGGCACGAACGGCGCCGACCCGGTGGCCAGCACGAGCACGTCGTACGGCACGACGTCCCCGTTCTCGACGGTGACCGTGCGCGCGTCCCTGTCGATGCCGGTGACGCGGCTGCCCAGCCGGGTGACGGCCCCCTCGGGCACCGGGTAGGTGAGATCCTCCACGGTGGTCCCGTTCAGGTACGAGGTCAGCGCCACCCGGTCGTAGGCCGGGCGCGGCTCCTCGCCGATCACCGTGATCAGCCCGTCGAAGCCCCGGTCCACCAGGGTTTCCACGAACCGGTGCGCGGTCGGACCATATCCGACGACGACGATCCTGCTCATACCGTGACTCCTTCCTGCTCACACAGCCAGCCGACGATGCCCTCCACCGCGTCGCGGCAGGTGCCGCAGCCGGTGGTGGCCCTGGTCGCGGCCGCCACTCCGGCCACGTCGCGGGCGCCGGCCTCCCAGCACGCCCTGATCTGTCCCTTGGTCACGTTGTTGCACTGGCAGACCTTGGCCGCGTCCGGCATCAGCACCGGGCTGTCGGCCACGGGCGCCGACGACAGCCCCGGGAACAGCAGCCCCGCCCGGTCGCCCGGCACCGGCCCGCCGCGGTCGAAGAGCTGGGTGAGGGTGCCGACGGCGTCGCTCTCGCCCAGCACGATCGCGCCCACCAGCCGCCCGTCGCGGATGACGAGCTTGCGGTAGGTGCCGCGGGCCCGGTGGCTGAAGCGCACCACCTCGGCGTGCTCCTCGCCGAGCTGCGTCTCGCCCATGGCGGCCAGCTCGACGCTCTTGGCCTTGAGCCGGGTGACCAGCCGGGAGCCGTGGTAGAGCCCCTTGCCGCCGGTGATCACGTCGGCGGCCACGCCGGCCTGCTCCCAGGCGGGGGCGACCAGGCCGTACACGGTGCCGTCGTGCTCGGCGCACTCGCCGATCGCGAAGATCGACGGGTCGTCGGTGCGCAGCTCGTCGTCCACGACGACGCCGCGCCGCACCTCCAGGCCCGCGTCCGCGGCGAGCCCGGTGACCGGCCGCACGCCGCAGGCCAGGATGACGAGGTCGGCCTCGACCAGCTCGCCGTCGGCCAGCCGGACGCCGCCCTCCTCGACCCCGGCCGCGCTGACGCCGGTGCGGGTCTCCACGCCGAGCCCGGCCAGGGTCTCGCCGAGCACCTCGCCCGCCTCGACGTCGAGCTGGCGTTCCATGAGGTGCCCGGCCAGGTGCAGCAGCGTGACGGGCAGGCCGCGCCCGGCCAGGCCGCGGGCGGCCTCGATGCCGAGCAGCCCGCCGCCGATGACGACCGCGCCGCGCGCCTGCCCGGCCGCTTCCATGATCCGCTCGCAGTCCGCCAGCGTGCGGAACGGGATCGCCCGCTCCACGCCGGGGATCGGCGGCACGATCGCCTCGCTGCCGGTCGCGAGCACCAGCAGGTCGTACGGCTCGCGCCGCCCGTCGGCGGTCACCACGTGCCTGGTGTCCCGGTCGACGTGGGCGACCTCGGCGCCGAACACGGCCTCGACGCGGTGGGCCGCGTACCAGGAGGCGTCCAGCAGGCGTACCTGGTCGGGGCGTGAGCTGCCGGCCAGCACGTTCGACAGCAGCACCCGGTTGTACGGCTGGCACTCCTCCGCCCCGAGCACGGTGATCCGCATGTGCGGGTCACGCGCGCGTACCTCGCTGACCAGGCGTGAGCCGGCCATTCCGTTCCCCACGACGACGAGCCTCATGAGTCCCTCTCCACCCTGACCGCGCAGACCTTGAACTCCGGCATCTTGGAGATCGGGTCCAGCGCCGGGTTGGTGAGCCGGTTGGCGCCCTCCCAGTGGAAGGGCATGAACACGGTGTCGCGCCTGATGGCGTCGCTGATCCTGGCCACCGCCTTGCTCTCGCCCCTGCGGCTGCTGACCCGCACCACGTCGCCCGCGGCGATGTCGAGCTGTTCTGCGAGGTCGGGGTGCAGCTCCACGAACGGTTCAGGAGCGGCCTGGACGAGCGGGCCGATCCTGCGGGTCTGCGCGCCGCTCTGGTAGTGCGACAGGACCCGCCCGGTGCTGAGGTGGACGGGGTAGTCCTCGTCGGTCTCCTCGGCCGGCGGCCGGTGCTCGACCGGGACGAACCTGGCGCGGCCGTCCGGGTGGGCGAAGCGGTCCAGGAACGGGCGCGGCGTGCCGGGGTGGCCGACGTCCGGGCAGGGCCAGAAGACGCCCGTCTCGGCGGCGATGCGCTCGTACGTGATGCCCGAGTAGTCGGCGGGACCGCCCGCGCTGGCCCGGCGCAGCTCGTCGAAGACCACGGCGGGCTCGGTGTCGAACCGGTGCCCGAGCCGTCCGGCCAGACCGGCGATGACGTCGAGGTCGCTCCTGACGCCCTCGGGCGGCGCGACCGCCCGGCGGCGCAGCAGGACGCGGCCTTCGAGGTTCGTCATGGTGCCGTTCTCCTCGGCCCACTGGGTGACCGGGAAGACCACGTCGGCGAGCGCGGCCGTCTCCGACATCACGACGTCGGCCACGACCAGCAGGTCGAGCCCGGCGATCCGGCCCGCGACGTGCTCGGACGCGGGCGCCGAGATCACCGGGTTGGACCCGAACAGCAGCAGCGCCTTCGGCCCTTCCGGCGTGCCGAGCGCGTCCAGCAGCTCGTACGCCGACCGCCCCGCCCCCGGCAGGTCCTCGGCCCGTACGCCCCACACCTTCGCGACGTGCGCGCGGGCCGCCGGGTCGTCGATCTTGCGGTACCCGGGGAGCTGGTCGGCCTTCTGCCCGTGCTCCCTGCCGCCCTGGCCGTTGCCCTGACCGGTCACGCATCCGTAGCCGGAGCCGTGCCGGCCGGGCAGGCCGAGCGCGAGGGCCAGGTTGATGAACGCGGTGACCGTGTCGGTGCCCTTGGCGTGCTGCTCGGCCCCGCGCCCGGTCAGCACGTAGGCGTTCCCGGCGGCGGCGAGCGCGCGTACGGCCTGCCGCATCCGGTACACCGGCACCCCGGTGATCCGCTCGACCCGCTCGGGCCACCAGGAGGCCAGCGAGGTGCGTACCTCGTCGAACCCGGTGGTCCTGGCGGCCACGTAGCCGGCGTCGACGAGGTCGTCGGCGACGGCCAGGTGCAACATCCCGAGCGCGAGCGCCAGGTCGGTGCCGGGCGTGGGCTGCAGGTGCAGCCAGGCCAGCTTGGCCGTCGGGGTCCGGCGCGGGTCGATGACGATCAGCCGCGGCCCGGTCACGTGCCGGACGAACGGCGGCATGGTCTCGGCCACGTTCCCGCCGGCCAGCAGCACGACGTCGGCCTCGTCCAGGTCGGTGATCGGGAACGGCATGCCCCGGTCCATGCCGAACGCCCTGATGGAGGCGGCGGCGGCCGACGACATGCAGAACCGGCCGTTGTAGTCGATCTGGCTGGTGCCGAGCGCGACCCGGGCGAACTTCCCGAGCTGGTACGCCTTCTCGTTGGTCAGCCCACCCCCGCCGAACACGGCCACGGCGTCGGGGCCGTGCTCGGCGCGGATGGCGGACAGCCGGTCGGCGACGTGGTCGAGCGCGACCTCCCACGTCACCGGCTCCCCGTGCAGCAGCGGCGTGGTCAGGCGCTCCCCGTTGGTGAGCAGCTCACCCGCCGTCCATCCCTTCTGGCACAACGCCCCGGGGGCGTTGGCCGGGATGTCGGTCCTCGGGCTGATCGCCAGCCCGGGGCCGATCTCCATGCCGCACTGCAGCGCGCAGTACGGGCAGTGTGTCTTGGTCGGTGTCTTGGTCACCGTCATACCCGGGCGTGCGCGAGGCTGGCGACGACCTTGACGCCGACGGTGCGGGTGTAGCACCACCACGTCAGCGCCAGGCAGGTGGCGTAGAAGATCGCGAAGGCCAGGAAGGCGGGGGCCGGGGTGCCGGCGGCGGCGAACGCCATGCCGAACGCCCGGTTGATGAGGAACCCGCCGAGCGCGCCGACCGCCGAGATGATGCCGATCGCGGCCGAGGCCTGGCGCTTGCCGTACAGCAGGGCCTCCTCGCCCTCGCCGCGCTCGGCGACCGCCTTGGCCTGGAAGATGGCCGGGATCATCCGGTACGTCGAGCCGTTGCCGATGCCCGCCGTGAGGAACAGCAGCTGGAAGGCCCCGAAGAACAGCCAGAAGTTGCCCGAGGCGCTGCCGTACCAGACCAGCAGCACGCCGCCGCCCATGGCCGCGAAGTTCCACAACGTCACCGGGGCGCCGCCGAGCCGGTCGGCCAGCCAGCCGCCCACCGGCCTGATCAGCGACCCGACCAGCGGCCCGGCGAAGGCCACCGCCGCGTACGGCGCGTCGGGGAACAGGCTCTTGCTGAGCAGCGGGAACGCCGTCGAGTAGCCGATGAACGAGCCGAACGTGCCGATGTACAGGAACGACATGATCCACGTCTGCGCCTTGCCGGCCACCGCGAACTGCTCGCGCGGGTCGGCCTTGGCGCTGGTCAGGTTGTCCATGAAGAAGAAGGCGCAGGCCCCGGCCACGACCACGAACGGGATCCAGAACCACCCGGCGGCGGCCAGCCCCAGCGACCCGATCACCAGCGGCATGACGAGCTGCACCGAGCTGACGCCGACGTTGCCGCCGGCCGCGTTCAGCCCGAGCGCGAGGCCCTGCTTGGCGCGCGGGTAGAAGTAGGTGATGTTGGCCATGCTGGAGGCGAAGTTCCCGCCGCCCACCCCCGCCAGCGCCGCGATCACCAGGAACAGCCAGTAGGGCGTGCCGGGATCGTTCACCGCCACCCCGAGCAGCACGGCCGGGATGAGCAGCAGCCCCGCGCTGACCACGGTGAAGTTGCGCCCGCCGAACCTCGCGGGCCCGAACGTGTACGGCACCCGCAGCACCGACCCGATCAGGTTGGGCAGCGCGACGAGCCAGAAGAGCTGGTCGGTGGTGAACTCGTAGGCCCCCATCTTGGTGGCCACGATGCTCCACAACGTCCAGACGGTGAACCCGAGATGTTCGGCCACGATGGAGAAGATCAGGTTGCGTCGTGCGACGTTCTTGCCTGTCCGCTCCCAGAAGGCCGGGTCATCGGGGTGCCACTCGGCGATCCAGCGCGCCATCACTCTCTCCTACGCTCGGCGTCGGGATCACCAAGGTAGGAAAGCCGCGTTACGCGATCTGACAGTCGGCGACCGTGCGCCGGTTACATGTGATTCACCGTTGTAACAAGGCGCGCACAAGGGTCACGGACGAAACATGCCGGTAATGATCGGAGATTCCCCAGGTTACGCGGTCGTCGCGAGGGTAACAGCACTCACAGCAAGGGGGGAATAATGATCAAAAAGCTGCACCAGATGGGCATCAAGTCGGGTCACATGTACGCCGCCGGGCTGGCGTCCATCGGCCTGGCCTTCAGTTCCTGGCTGATCTCGAAGAACGCCGAGTCGGCCGGTCTCAGCCGGGCCGACCGGTGGGGGATCTTCGTCGGTGAGTGGGCGCCCACGTTCTTCGCGATGGGCGTCGCGCTGCGCATCGAGGAGACCCACAGGGACCTCGACGAGCGGGGCACCGAGATGTTCGACACCACGCAGGGCCAGCGGTCCAGGTCGCACGCGGGAGTTTGATCCACGGGGGTCGCGCAGGTCACGCCGGGGGGCGGACCTGCGCGGCAACCTCTGTCAGCGCGACAGCCGCTCCAGCGGCTCGTCGGTCAGCCGGTACTTCAGCCACTCGTCCTGGCGCACGGCGCCGAGCTTGTCGTAGAAGGCGATGCTGGGCTCGTTCCAGTCGAGCACCGCCCACTCCAGGCGCTGGTAGCCGCGCTCGGCGCAGATCCTCGCCAGCTCCGCCATCAGCGCGCGGCCGTGGCCGCCGCCGCGGCACTCGGGGCGTACGTAGAGGTCCTCCATGTAGATGCCGTGCACGCCGCGCCAGGTGGAGTAGGTGAGGAACCACAGCGTGAAGCCGACGGCCTCGCCGTCCTGCTCGGCCATGTGCACGAACGCGGCCGGACGCTCGCCGAACAGCGAGTCACGCAGCATCTCCTCGGTGACCCGCACCTCGTGCTCGGCCTTCTCGTACGAGGCGAGCTCACGGATCATGGTCACGATGGCGGGGACGTCGTCAGGGGTGGCGGGGCGAATCATGCGCACAGGTTAGCCGGATACTTGAACCACCCACGCCTCTCATACGTCGTACCAGCAGAACGGTATTCGGGGGACCGTCTGAAGGCTCAGCCCAGATGACCGAATGGGGACGGAAACCGTGGGCGTCGCACAGGAGCTGGGGGTTCGCCTGCCCTCGTATCCGGATATCAGGCTCGCGCTCGTGCTCGGTGAGCGCGCTTTGTACGTGAACGGGGACCTGCAGACCGCCAGGCGCTGGTTCGACTCCGCCTACCGGCGGGCGCAGGAGTGCGGCGACGTGCCCGCGCTCGCCCGCGCGGCGGTGGGGCTCGGCGGCGTGTGGGTGAGCGAGCACCGCACGAGCGCGGAGTCGGAGATGGTCCGCGCCCGGCAGCGGCACGCCCTGTCGCTGATCAATCCGCACGCCCCGGCCGCGCTGCGGCTGCGTATCAGGATGTGCGGCGAGGACGACTACCGCGCCGGCACGTACGAGGCCGTCCTGCGCCTCGTCGACCTGGCGAGGAGCTCGGGCGAGGCGACGGCGCTGGCCGAGGCGCTGAGCCTGGCCCACCACTGCCTGCTGGGCCCCGAGCACGGGCCGGCCCGGCTGGAACTGGCCGGGGAGCTGATCGGCCAGGCGCCGGTCACCGGGCGCAGGGGCGACCTGCTGATGGGCCTGCTGTGGCGCACGGTCGACCTCTACCTGGCCGCCGACCCGCACGCCGACCGCTGCCTGGAGGAGCTGCAGGGCCACCTGGCCGAGCACGACCACCTCGCGGTCGGGTTCGTGGCCGACGTGATCAGGGTGATGCTGACGATCAGGGCGGGCCTGTTCGACCAGGCGGAGAAGATGGCCGCCGACTGCTTCGAACGCGGCGTCAAGGCCGGCGACATGGACGCGACCGGCTGGTACGGCGGGCAGATCGCCGCCATCCGCTGGTACCAGGGCCGGCTGCCCGAGCTGCTGCCGGTCGTCGCCGACCTGGTCAGCTCGCCCACGCTCAGCCCGATCGACAACTCCTACCTGGCCGGCACGGCGCTGGCCGCGGCCGTCACGGGCGACCACCGCCTGGCCGCCGGGCACCTGGCCAGGCTGCGCGGCCGCCACCTCGCCGACCTGCCGCGGTCGAGCACGTGGTTGTTCTCGATGTACTGCGTCGTCGAGACCGCCCACCTGCTCCAGGACGCCGACACGGCGGCCGAGGCGTACGCGCTGCTGCGGCCGTTCGCGGCGCTGCCGGTGCTCGCCAGCCTGGGCGTGGTCTGCTTCGGCTCGACGCACCACAGCCTGGGCATGGCCGCGCTCACCACCGGAGACGTCGGCCGTGCCGTCGAGCACCTGGGCGCGGCCGTACGCGCGAACCTGGCGCTCGGCCACTGGCCCGCGACCACGTTGTCACGCTGGCGGCTCGGGCAGGCGCTCGCGCTGCGCGACGGCCCGCACGACGAGGCGGCGCGCGCCGCGCGGAGCACGGCCGCGCAGGAGGCCAGGGACCTCGGCATGGCGCTGCCCGTCGTCGTGGGCAGGGCCGTCGCCGTCCCGGAGACCTGCCGGTTCCGCAGGCACGGACGGCACTGGCAGGTCGAGCTCGGCGGACGGCTCGCGCTGGTCGAGATCGGAAGAGCGTCGGGATACCTGGCCACCCTGGTCGCCAACCCGGGCAGGGAGATCCTGGCCGCCGACCTGGCCGGGGGCACGGCGGCGCGGGACAGCGAGGCCGCCTCGCCGCAGCCGATGCTCGACGACCAGGCCAGAGAGACCTACCGGCAGCGGCTCGCCCACCTCCAGGCCGAGATCGACGAGCTGGAGTCGATGAACGACCTCGAACGGGCCGCCGCGCTGCGGCTGGAGCGCGAGTGGCTGGTGGCCGAGCTGTCGGCGGCGACCGGGATCGGCGGCCGGGCCAGGCCGTTCACCGGCACGGACGAACGCGCCAGGATCGCGGTCGGCAAGGCCATCAGGCGCGCGATCTCCCGCGTCTCGGCCACCGACCGGGCGATGGGCGAGGAGCTGCGGGCGGGGGTGCACACGGGGGTCCGCTGCTGCTACCGCCCCCGCTGAGCTGGGACACTGGTCACCATGGAACACCGCACACTCGGACGAACGGGACGCCAGGTCGGCGTCGTGGGCCTCGGCGCCTGGCAGCTCGGCGCGGACTGGGGCGAGGTGAGCGAGGACGAGGCGCTCGCCACCCTGGAGGCGGCGGCCGACGCCGGCGTCACCTTCGTCGACACCGCCGACGTCTACGGCGACGGCCGCAGCGAGCAGATCGTCGGCCGCTTCGCCAAGGGCCGCCCCGGGCTCACCGTGGCCACCAAGATGGGCCGCCGGGTGGCGCAGGTCCCGGCCAACTACGTGATGGACAACTTCCGCGCCTGGAACGAGCGCTCCCGGCGCAACCTCGGCGTCGACACCCTCGACCTGGTCCAGCTCCACTGCCCGCCCACGCCCGTCTACTCCTCCGACGCCGTCTTCGACGCCCTCGACACGCTGGTCGACGAGCGGAAGATCGCCGCGTACGGCGTCAGCGTCGAGACGTGCGAGGAGGCGCTGACCGCCATCGCCAGGCCGGGCGTGGCCACCGTGCAGATCATCCTCAACGCGTTCCGGCTCAAGCCGCTGGAGCGGGTGCTGCCCGCCGCCCGCGAGGCCGGGGTGGGCGTCATCGCCCGTGTCCCGCTGGCCAGCGGCCTGCTCTCCGGACGTTACGACGAGCACACCGTGTTCGCCCCCGACGACCACCGCACCTTCAACCGCCACGGGGAGTCGTTCGACGTCGGCGAGACGTTCTCGGGCGTCGACTTCGCCACCGGTCTGGAGGCGGTCCGCCGCCTGGCCGGGTTCGTGCCGGAGGGCGCGACGATGGCCCAGTTCGCGCTGCGGTGGATCCTGGACCAGCCGGGCGTCTCGGTCGTCATCCCGGGCGCGCGCAACCCCGGCCAGGCGCGGTCCAACGCCGCCGCCGCGGCCCTGTCCCCGCTGCCCGCCGAGACCCTGGAGGCCGTACGGTCGGTCTACGACGAGCTGATCCGGCCCCAGGTCCACGATCGTTGGTGAACCCGTTGACGGTCCGCCTCCACCACGCTTATGTTTAGGAAACTTTACTAAGCAATTCTCGCCGCGCGTACATCCCCCAGGAGTCCCGTATGAACGCGAGAAGGTGGGCGGCCGTCTGCGCCGCCCTGACGACCGGACTGGTCCTGGCCGCCACCCCGAGCGCCTCGGCCGCCCCCACGGGCTGCACCTACCAGCTCAACCAGGCCGAGCGCTGGGCCACGAGCTTCTGCGCGAGCGGCACCGGCGAGCACCGCATCCACGTCCTGCAGCGCCACTTCCTGCCGGAGGTCGGCCTGATCCCGATCGAGGGCCCATGGGTGCCGGCCGGACAGACCTCCTACACCGGCATCACCCCGCACACCACCGTGAACGTCTGGGTGGACACCCGATGAACGCGAACGGATACGGCGGCTTCCATCACCGGCCGCGCCCGCGCCGCCTCCCGTAGGCCAGGTAGAGGACGGGCCCGAACGGCTGCGCGAAGATGCCCAGCCACCAGAGCCCCTTCCACCCGTGGATCTCCCGCTGCGGACGGAACCAGAGATCCACGGCGGCGACCCCGGTGAGCGCGACCTCCACCGAACCGAACCCGAGCAGCACCGCCCGCCGCCGCGTCGACATGTCACTCCATCGCATGACTCCAGTCGTTACCCCACCCCGCCGGGGCTGACAAGGGCCGCGCTCACCGCCGGATCGCGATCTCGTACGAGTACCGGTCCCCGCGGTAGATCGACTTGGCCACCTCGACCGCCCTCCCCCGCCGGTCGTAGGCGACGCGCTCGACCAGCAGCGCCGGCGCCAGCGGCGCCGTCTCCAGCAGGCCGGCCTCCTCGGGCTCCAGCACGGTGGCCCTGATCGACTGCTCGGCCCGCTCCAGCCTGATGCCGTACGCGCCTTCGAGCACCTCGTACAGCGAGCCGTCGAGCGGCCGGTCGAGCAGCCCCGGCACGAGGGTGGCGGGCACGCAGGCCCACTCCAGGCACATGGCCGAGCCGCCGGCCGTACGCACCCGGCGCAGCCGTACCACGCTGTCGCCGGGACTGATGCCGAGCGCCTGCCCCACGCGCGCCCCGGCCGGCGTCTCGACCGCCTCCAGCAGCCGCGACCCCGGTTCCAGCCCCCGGGCGCGCATGTCCTCACTGAACGACGTCAGCTCGATCGTCTTGGCGATGCTCCGCTGGCTCACGTACGTGCCCGCGCCCCGCACCCGGTAGACCAGCCGATCGGTCTCCAGCCGGTCGACCGCCCTGCGCACGGTCAGCCTGCTCACCCCGAACTCCTCGGCGAGATCACGCTCGGCGGGCAGCCGGTCGCCCGGCTTCAGCTCGGTCTCGATGAGGGTGAGCAGGTGGGCGCTGAGCCGGCCGATCTTGGTCACGGTGGTCTTCCTTGTCCAGATGCTCCTGCTTGACGCCCCGATCGTAATTGGGCTATACCAATCCCGGCAACTGGAGGCCGCTTTGACCCCCATCTTGATGAAATTGGGCTGTACCGCATGGACGACCTGAAGCCCGGCCCGAACCGGGAACCGGCCCCCGAGCCGCCGCCGGCGACGGCGACGACCATGACGACCACGACGACCACGACGACCACGACGACCACGAGCGTGCGCGCCGGGGTGCCTCCGACGCGCGGGCTCACCGCCGCCGAAACGCCGGCGGCGGTGGCCGCGATCGAAGGCGGGCTGGTGGTGAGCTGCCAGGCCCCCGACGGCCATCCCCTCCGCGACCCGCACGTCATCGCGCTGCTCGCCCGCTGCGCCGAACTCGGCGGCGCCGTCGGCCTGCGCGTGAACGGCCCGGAAGACGTCCGCGCCGTCAAGGCCGTCACCTCCCTGCCCCTGATCGGCCTGCACAAGGTCCCCCGGCCTTCCGCCCGCCCCCTGATCACCCCCGGCTTCGCCCTGTGCGAGGCCCTGGTACGGGCCGGCGCCGACCTCATCGCCCTGGAGGTCACGGCGGAGGCCGAGTCCGTGCCGGGCGACCTCCTGAAACTGGTCGAGCGCGTACGCACGGACCTCGGCGTCCCCGTGATGGCCGACGTCTCCACGGTCGAGGAGGGCCTGCGAGCCTGGGAACACGGCGCGGACCTGGTCTCGACCACACTCTCCGGCTACACCCCCTACACCGCCCCACCAGGCAGGAACCCCGACCTCACCCTGGTCGGCGACCTCACCGCACAAGGCGTCCGTACGGTCGCCGAGGGCCGCCTCCGCACCGAGGCCCACGTGTCCGACGCCTTCACCAGGGGCGCCTGGTCAGTCGTCATCGGCACCGCGATCACCGACCCCCTCGCCCTCACCCACCACCTCACCACCGCCACCCCCAAAGCAGACAACCGATGACACGCGGGGACCCCGCCACCAGCGTCCAACACGCCTC